>JAFQWE010000009.1 GCA_017407645.1 Clostridia bacterium
ACGTTCTGCTTTTCGCAGACTGCTGTATTCTAATGTTCTTGACTCAGTTTCGGTAGATCGTTATAATATTTATGGATATTGTTATAGGCGGTGAATGTAGTATAAATGGATAATGATAAAATAAAAGAAGAGCGTGAACACTCATATGAATATGGATTGCCGTCATATCTTCAGCACGATTTAGATGCCTATAAGAAAGGTCTTGAAGAGAAATCGTCTTTATTGGATTGCTTGTGGGGAGAATTGTACGGCAGTATTAATATTGCAGAAATTAATGATGGGAGTATAGCGCCTGAACATGCAGATTATCTGCGAAAGAAATTTTTGTGGGGTGTTAAAGGTATTTAAAAATGTGTAATAATGAACAACTAACATACATAACCGAACGGATAGCCACACTTGCTAAATCTTTATTTGGAGATAAATTAGATTCAACTGTTCTTTATGGTTCGTATGCCCGAGGAGAGCAAACCGAAGAATCGGATATTGATATTATGGTTTTAGCAAAGGTGCCTCGTGAACAAATATCAGGTTTTAAAAAGCCTTTTATATCATTGACTTCTGAACTTGGTCTTCAGTATGATGTCGTAGTAACCGTAACTTTATGCGATTGCGAAACATTTTATAAGTATATGAATGATAATCCTTTCTATACTAATGTTAATAAGGATGGAATTAAGTTCAACTGATTAAAAATTGACAATCGTAAATAATATGATATAATATAAGTGAAATAAGGCAAACCGATAGACGGTTAGCCTGAAGTTTTGCGAATAACCGCTTGTTTTTTCAGGACAGGGCGGTTATTTTTTTTATGATAGAAATATAGCCAGTGGCAACAATAAGTACAAAAACAACGACAACATTTATTTATGGTGTAAAACATTATGGGCTCCCATGGCAGCACCCATAATTTTCCAATTTTGAGGGTCAGAAAAAATTTTTTAAGGAATTTTATGGTGTTCTCTTGACATTTTCCCCTGCGGCGGCAGATACCATATCTCGATTTTTGCGAGACAGCGGTACCAAACCTACCGACTATGATATGATTTTAACAGGGGATTTAGGCAGAATAGGCTCACAGCTTCTGCACGACCTTATGAACAAAGACGGTATAGATATAACCCCTGTCCACAAAGATGCAGGTGTGATGATGTTTGACCCCGAAACACAGGATGTTCACGCAGGTGGGTCGGGTTGCGGATGCATAGGCAGTATATTTTGCTCCTATATTATGGGCAGACTGAAAGAGGGAAGCCTTAATAATATTTTGCTTTGTGCAACGGGTGCTCTTATGTCCACCACGTCAGGACAGCAGGGGGATAGTATCCCCGGCATATGCCATCTGCTTCATATAAAAGCCTAACAAAATTGCCGCCTTATTACATAGGCGGCAATTTTGTTGTAAAAACAAGGCATATTTGGTCAATATTCATATTGAAACCTGAAAATATTTGTAGTAAAATAAAAATACAATTTAAGTTACGGAGTAAAAATATGCTTGAACTAATAAACGTTTCATACAAAACTCCCGAAGGCAAACTGATTATTGATAACATCAATCTTAAGGTTAGTGAGCGCTTCGTGGCAATAACAGGCCCCAACGGCAGCGGTAAATCTACACTTGCCAAGCTTATTGCAGGCATAATCCCTGCAAGCGAGGGCAAAATCCTCTTTAACGGTGAGGATATTACCAATATGTCAATTACCGAGCGCGCCCAAAAGGGCATCGGCTTTGCTTTTCAGCAGCCCGTTCGGTTTAAAGGACTTACCGTACTTGACCTTATTTCTATTGCGGCAGGCAAGCGTCTGTCACAAACCGCAGCTTGCGAGTATCTGTCAGAGGTTGGTCTGTGTGCAAAAGAATATGTCAACCGCGAGATTAACTCATCACTTTCAGGCGGCGAGTTAAAGCGAATCGAGATTGCAATGGTTAATGCCCGTTCAACACCTCTTACCATATTTGACGAGCCTGAGGCAGGTATCGACTTGTGGAGCTTTAACAGTCTTATCAAGGTTTTTGAAAATATGTACGAGCGCAACAAGGGTAGCATTATGATTATCTCTCATCAAGAGCGTATACTCAATATTGCCGACAAAATAGTTATGCTCAAAGGCGGCAAGGTTGATGCTATCGGCAGTAAGGACGAGCTTTTGCCCACTCTTTTGGGCAAGGGCAGTGTATCTGCCGCCTGCTACAAGCAAGGAGGTGCTGAATAATGGATGCAATTCAAAGACAGTTGCTTGAACAGGTTGCCGATTTGCACGGCGTACCAAGCGGAGCGTACAGCATCCGTGTTAACGGCAGACTTGACAGCAAGGCATCAAGTGAAAATATAACCATCGTTCAAAAGACCGACAAACCGGGTATTGATATCTATATCGCACCAGGCACAAAAAATGAAAGTGTGCATATTCCCGTTGTTTTGTCACAGGCAGGTATAAAGGAACTTGTTTATAACGATTTCCATATCGGTGCCGATTGTGACGTTGTGATTGTTGCAGGTTGCGGCATCCATAACGGCGGTGATGAGGATAGTGACCACAGCGGTATCCACCGCTTCGTGCTTGATAAAAATGCCCGCGTAAAATATGTTGAAAAGCATTATGGCGACGGCAACGGCAACGGCAAGCGGATTATGAATCCCACCACCGAGTGCGAACTTGGTGAGGGCGCTTATATGGAGATGGAGACTGCTCAGATTAAGGGCGTTGATTCCACATCCCGCACTACCAAGGCAAAATTGGATAAGGGCGCAACCCTCATTGTCCGCGAAAAGCTTATGACCCACGGCGACCAGGTTGCCGAAACCTATTTTGAGGTGGATATGGATGGGGAGGATTGCTCTGCTCATCTTGTTTCACGCTCTGTTGCAAAGGATAGGTCAAAGCAGGTGTTCACCTCTGTTATGAATGGCAATGCCCGTTGCAACGGCAGAAGTGAGTGCGACGCTATCATTATGGACGAGGCATCGGTTGGTGCAGTGCCACAGGTATTTGCCAATCATATTGATGCATCAATGGTGCACGAGGCTGCAATCGGCAAGCTTGCAGGTGACCAACTGATTAAGCTTATGACTTTGGGCCTGACCGAGCAAGAGGCTGAGGAGCAAATCATAAACGGCTTCCTTAAATAAAAACAAAAACCCGACTTTGAAATTTCAAAGTCGGGTTTTGTTTAGTCTGCTTCAGTTACAGTTGGTATTAAGCTTTTTGCAAATTTGCTTTTTTTACCTCTGGTTTTAACATAAATACAGCCTATAATCGAAAAGGTTGCGGCTCCAATAAAATTAACCAAAAGGTCGTGCATCGTGTCGTGCAACCCCAAATCCATATATCCGTTAATACCGTAATCCGATAAATTAAGTGTAGTGCCGTCTTTCATAACAATGATTGTGTCGGCAATATCCTTAAGCTGCACCGAAATGTTGCTTTTTGTTAAATCGAGTTTTGTTGATGCTATAAAGTTAACCACTGAATCCTTTTGCATATCGGTTTGAACAAGAGCGTCGCCTGCCCATTCAAAGAACTCCCATAATACGCCAATGGTCATTGAAAAGCAGAATGCAACCACCGCTAAAAAGAAAGGGGACAGCTCAAATTTAAGCTTTTTTGAGCGGTTGAAAATCTCTATAAGAGAAAATCCCAAAGCGGCGCATAAAAAGCCGTTAGCGGTGTGAAGCATATCGTCCCAATGAGGAAATTTTATATAAAAGCTTGATATTTCACCCAGTATTTCCGCGGCAAAAATAAAAAGATATACAGATGTTTCAAGCAACGGTGGGATATCAATCCCAAATTTTCGCTCAACAAAAGCAGGCATCATAAACAGTACAAGTGACAGTACGCATAGCATGGTGTGCTCATAGTTTCCGAGCATTACCGAGCGTATGCCGACAAGAATAATAAGCCCTTGCATTATGAAAAACACGGTAGCAGTCTTTTTGTCACTTTTAATCTGAGTAATTAAAGTTGAATAAAGGCTTTCTTTTTTTGTTTTTTTCATTTTTACCTCTCCTCATAATAACGGAAATATTATGTGCAATATAAAATTATAATCATTAAACATTAACAAAAAATAAACAGAGCAGATTGTTTCTGCTCTGTTTTTGCTTAAAACAGCGGATTGTCCTCACCTGTAATAAGGTTTGCGATATAACGGCTTACATACACACCCTCTGCCGAAGCCTGAGAAAGCGAGTGGGTAGTACCCGAACAGTCACCGATAAAGAAAAGACCTTTTTCTTTGCTTTCAAAATGATTGTCAAGCTCAACCCTTGAGTTATAGAACTTAACCTCGGTGCCGTAAAGCAGGTTGCCAAAGTTGGCAGTACCGGGCACAAGCTTGTCAAGTGCAAATATCATCTCGATGATTGTATCAAGAGTAGCCTTAGGCATACACAGTGCAAGGTTGCCGGGGCTTGCGTCAAGGGTGGGACGGGTGAAGCCCTCACGGAGCCTTTTTGAATTAGTTCTGCGGTCCTCAAGCAAATCGCCGAAGCGCTGTACCATAACGCCCCCTGCAAGCATATTTGTCAGTGCGGCAACGTGCTCACCGTATGCATTTGAATCCTTAAAGGGCTCGGTAAACTTGTGGGTAACAAGCAGAGCAAAGTTGGTGTTTTCGGTATAAAGGGATGGGTCGTCATAACTGTGGCCGTTAACGGTAACAATACCGTTGGTGTTTTCTGCAACCACCTCGCCGTGAGGATTCATACAGAAGGTGCGGCACACACTGCGAGTCTTGGGTGAGCGGTACATAATCTTGCTCTCATAAACTTGGTCGGTAATAGGCTCCCAAATTTCAGCAGGGCACTCAAAACGGATGCCGATGTCCACGCGGTTATTGGCGTTAACAATGCCAAACTGCTTGCAAACGTCAGCAGTCCACTTTGAACCCGAACGGCCCGTTGCAATGATAACGTACTTGCTCTCGTAAGTCTCGCCCTTTTCACAGGTAAGAGCCCAACCGTCGTTGGTTTTCTCAACCGCTTTTACGTCGGCATAATACTGAATGTCTACGTGCTGTGATACGAATTTAATAATATTTTCAAGAATGAAATAGTTACGCTCGGTACCCAAATGGCGCACCTGAGCATCAAGCATATGCAAATCGCACTGTAATGCTCTGCGCTTTAAATCACTGCCAACGGTAGAATAAATCTTTGCACCCTCACCGCCAAACGCAAGGTTGATGGTGTCAACATATCTCATCAGCGCGATAGCAGGCTCGTCACCTACAAAGTTATACAAATCGCCGCCAAAGTTGTTGGTGATGTTGTACTTGCCGTCAGAGAATGCACCTGCGCCGCCTATACCCGTTGTGATAGAGCAGTGCTTGCAGTTGATGCAGTTTTTGATTTTTACATTGTCAATGGGGCATTTGCGAGTGTTAAGGGGAGCGCCCTTTTCCAAAAGGCAAACCTTAATATTGGGGTTTTTCTTGGCAAATTCGTATGCGGCAAAAAGACCACCTGCGCCACCGCCAACAATAATAACATCATAACGACTCATAAAACAGTACCTCTTTTATATTATTCTTCGTTTTTAAAAGTAAGGGAATCAATAAATTTGTCAAGCAGTTTAAGATTTTTTTCTTCCGATTTAATGAATTTTTCGGTGTTTTCATAATCGGTGCCTTTCAGCACACGCTTGGCAACGTAATACTCGTGATTGATAAATCCCTCTCTCACAGAGTTAAGCTCATCAGTAAGATTGCTGTATCGCAGATTCAGAGCATAACCGTCTTTGTCTTTAAAATCGGGGTACTTTTCAAACACGTTCAGGTTATCAAGACGGCTGAAATTATCCTCGTCAACGATAAAAAGCATAACCTCGCCCCGTTGCAACTCTGCCATAAGACGAGTAGAATTGGCATTTTGAATATCGCGGTCATCACTTGCTGAGGCGTCGTAAATATGCACAACAACCTTTCCGTCACCGTTAATATCCTCGCCAAACTGCTCCAAATAATCCTCAATTTTGCCCGTTACTTCGCTTGGCACGTATTTGTCAAACACCGTCATAACGGTGTAGTCAGGCTCTTCCTTGGTGGTGCATTGAGCAACGCCGAAAATAAGCACAAAGGCAATGAACAAGCCTATAATAGTGTGCCACTTGTAGTAATACCAAAAGTTTTGCAACTTTTCTTTAGCAGTCAGGGGAGTGGAGTCAACCGCTTTTTCTTCAGGAGTAAAGGATGCCTCAACTTCTGCGCGGCATCTGAATTGTTTTTCTTCACTCATAGGTGCAACATCCTTAAAACAAAGTTGAATGAGCGGAATTTTAACCGCAATAATAATTGTAACATAAAAAAATATTTTGTTCAATAGCAAATATGCCCTTTTCAAGATTAAAATAGTCCTTGACATAATAAAGTAAAAACTATATAATAATACAGTGTATTTTTAGCCGTAGGTGCGGCAATGAATTATTAGAAACGGAGTGTCAGTTTTTATGGCAAAGCAGTATAAATTTACAGAGGATGGTTTTAAAAAGCTTCAGGACGAGCTTGACCATCTTAAAAACGTTGCAAGAACCGAAATTGCCGAAAAGATAAAAGAGGCTCGTTCATTCGGTGACCTTTCCGAAAACAGCGAATATGACGAGGCTAAAAACGAGCAGGCTCGCATTGAGTCCCGCATTTCAGAACTTGAAAATATGCTCAAAAACGCCGTTATCCTTGATGACGACGCCGATGCAGGCAAAAAGGTACGCCTTGGCTCAAAGGTTCGCGTGCTTGACGTTGAGCTTGGTATTGAGGATGAATTCACCATCGTTGGCTCTGCAGAGGCTGACCCAATGAACGGTGCAATATCTGACGAATCACCTGTTGGCAAAGCAATGCTTGATGCCAAAGTGGGCAAAACCGTAATCGCCGAAACTCCCGCAGGCGAACTTAAATACAAGATAGTTGCTATCTTGAAGTAATAGCGATTTTTGACGGCGGGTTGGCAACAATCCGCCTATTTATTGATTAAGGAAGTGCAGTTATGGAACAAAACAAGGCTCCTGTTACCGAGCAGGAATTAAGCGAAATTTTACAGGTGCGCCGCGACAAGCTTGCACAGTTGCAGGCAGACGGCAACAATCCCTTTGAAATCACCAAATATCCGCAGGATAGTTATTCTGCCGATGTTAAAGAAAAATACAACTACCTTGAGCCCGAACAGGAATCAGGCGAAATGGTATGTATGGCAGGCAGAATGATGTCAAAGCGTATTATGGGTAAGGCAAGCTTTGCTCATATCCGCGATAATCAGGGTGACATTCAGCTTTACGTCCGCCGTGACGTGTTAGGTGACGATGAATATGCCGCATTCAAAAAGATGGATATTGGCGACGTCGTTGGTATCAAGGGTGAGGTTTTCCGTACCCGTATGGGTGAGCTTAGTGTTCGTTGCACCGAAATGACTTTGCTTGCAAAGAGCTTGTTGCCCCTTCCCGAAAAATTCCACGGACTTAAAGATACCGATACCCGCTACCGTCAGCGTTACGTTGATTTGATTGTAAATCCCGAGGTTAAGGATACCTTTATTAAGCGCAGCCGCATTATGCAGTCGGTGCGCCGCTATCTTGACAGCAAGGGCTTTTTAGAGGTTGATACCCCCATTCTCACTCCTTTTGAGATTGGCGCATCTGCCCGTCCTTTCACCACCCACCACAACACTTTGGATATGGATATGGTTCTTCGTATCGAGACCGAGCTTTATCTTAAGCGTCTTATCGTCGGCGGTATGGACAGAGTTTACGAGGTTGGCAGAATCTTCCGTAACGAAGGTATGGATACCAAGCACAACCCCGAGTTTACCAGTGTTGAGCTTTATCAGGCATATACCGATTACTACGGTATGATGGACTTGGTTGAAGAAATGATGAAGACTGTGGCTCAGGAAGTTTGCGGCAGCTTGGTTGTTGAGTATATGGGCCATCAGATTGACCTTTCTCATTGGGAAAGACTTACTATGGTTGAGGCAGTTAAGAAGTATTCGGGTGTTGACTTTAATGAGGTTGCAGACGATGCCGCTGCTATCGCCTTGGCAAAAGTGCATCACGTAGAGCTGCCCGAGGTTGCTACAAAGGGTGCTATTTTGGCAGAGTTCTTTGACGCCTTTGTTGAAGAAAATCTTATTCAGCCTACCTTTATTTATGACTATCCTGTTGAAATCAGCCCCCTGGCAAAGCGTAAGCCTGAAGACCCTGCTTTTACCGAGCGTTTTGAGTATTTCATCAACGCTACCGAGTTTGGTAACGCTTTCAGCGAGCTTAATGACCCCATCGACCAAAAGGGCAGATTTGAGCGTCAGGTGGCAGAGCGCAAGGCTCTTGACCCCGATTGCAAGGCACAGGTTGACTATGACTATGTAACCGCTCTTGAGTACGGTATGCCCCCAACAGGCGGCCTTGGTTTTGGCGTTGACCGTTTGGTAATGCTTCTCACCAACTCTGAATCCATCCGCGACGTTTTGCTCTTCCCCACAATGAAACCGTTAGACTAATAAAACCCTTTATTTATGCGGGTTTTCGGTGGTTTAGTAGCCTGAAAAACTACGCCACTACGCCAACTACTACGCCAATTTTCCGGGGAGATTTGCAGAGAAAAGTCACTATGATAGTCTAAAAGATCAAGCGCCGTGCAATTTGCACGGCGCTTTTCTTGTATAACGAAAACCACGCGTTAGACGCGTGGTTCGGTAAGAATTATATAGTTGAAAATAGAATAAAAACTCCCTTTGTGTATAATAAGATTGCGGTCTGCCAACTGCAATAAAAAACACAAAGGGA
>JAFQWE010000010.1 GCA_017407645.1 Clostridia bacterium
GATAACAGAAATAAAACTTAAGCATAAAAAAGGTATTAAAAACCACAAAAATTCTTTAAATTTCTTCATCACAACTCATCTCCTTAGTATAATTATTCTATCATATTTACAAATTCATTTCAATGGTCTTTTGTCCCTATTGTAGCACAAGCATAGCACAAAGAGTAAAGCAGCGCAAGGGATATAAAATGCTGATAAACGCAGAGCGTTAAAATTACATCGTAGGGAACGGATTTATCCGTTCCGTTTTTTACCCTCTCACCCGCTAACGCGGGAGCTCTCCCAGAGGGAGAGCCTTATCCACAAATCGATATGTTGCTTCGCAACGAGTTATATTATATATAATATAGTAGGAACCCAAAAATCGCCCAAAAAATTGTGCAAAAATAATACTTGACCTTGGACAAGGTATGTGATATAATCATTATTACCTCTGTACAGGGGGTTAGTTTTTTGCGCCCTAACTTCATTGTAGAGGGAGGCTAAATTTTTCCGTAAAACGGGAGGTGCCGATATGAGAGTAAAAATCACACTCGCTTGCACTGAGTGCAAGCAAAGAAACTACAACACTATGAAGAACAAGAAGAATGACCCTGATAGGCTTGAGATGAATAAGTATTGTAGATTCTGCAAAAAGCACACTCTCCACAAAGAAACCAAGTAAGGAGGGGAAATAATGAAAGCTGCAACTATGATTAGCCGTGTTATTACGGCTGTGCTGGCCGTTGCCGTTTTGGCTGTATTCTTTATGGGTATTGTCAGTGTAACCGGTCCAGAGGGTACTTTCAGTCTTTCCGGCGGCCAACTCGCATTTGGCTCCAAAGCAACTTCCGACTCAGGTGTGGAGCTTGACTTTGCACGTTCATCATGGTATCTGTTCACTATGGTATTCGTGATTATCAGTGCAATCTGCGCTTGCTGCTCTTTCAAATGGAAGGGCGCTACTGTGGGCGGTCTTGTGTGCGGCGCGGTCAGCATGATTATGACGCTTGTTTTTAGCTTCAGCAAGCCCGCAATGTATGTTGATCATCGTCCAATTTCGGTTAGCAAAGTAACCAATCTTCAGTATACTGAGCTTGCTATGGTGCTGACCGGCTGTGCTATTGCCTTTGTGGTATTTAGCATAATCACCATTTTTGTAAACGACTACGCCGAAGTGCTGGAGTCTGATGGCGCTAAAAAGCCTTTGGTAAAGCGGTTCGTATCGTTTATTCGCGAATATAAGAGCGAGATTAAGAAAATCAGATGGCCTGACATCAAGACTGTTGTTAAAAACACCATCATCGTTCTTATCGTTTGCGCAGTAGTTGGTGCATTCATCTGGGTGCTCGACTTCGGTCTGGGCAACCTGATTAAGTGGCTTTTCGCCTAACCTAACAGAGAGGGTAGCAAATGTCAGAAATGGATGCAAGATGGTATGTTGTGCATACCTACTCCGGCTATGAAAACAAGGTTGCCGACAATTTGGTTAAAATTGTTGATAACCGCTCTATGCAAGACCTCATCTTTGACGTTAAGGTTCCTACCGAAATAGTAACCGAAATCGGCAAAGACGGCGCAACCAAAGAGGTTGAGCGTAAAATTTTCCCAGGCTATGTGCTTGTCAAGATGATCGTTACCGACGATTCTTGGTTTGTTGTGCGTAATATACGCGGCGTTACCGGTTTCGTAGGTCCTGCAGGCAGCCCTGTGCCCCTTACCGATGAGGAAGTGGCTAATCTGGGTGTTGAGCAGCACACTGTTGAGGTCAACTATGCCGTTGGCGATATGGTTGACATCGTTTACGGTGCACTTGAAGGCTTTAGCGGAAAGGTCGATTCTATCGACACTGAAAAGGGCATTGTACTTGTTACATTGTCTATGTTGGGTCGTGACACATCTGTCGAGCTTGAGCTTGACCAGGTTGAACCCACCAACTAATTATTAACTTAACGGTAATACCGTTACGGCGTTTCGCCGGTGGGAGGGCAGCATAAGGCTGTTCCGCCATACCACATTTTATACGGAGGTGCTTATCAATGGCTCAAAAGGTTGTTGGATTTATTAAGCTTCAAATTCCTGCGGGTAAAGCCACTCCGGCTCCCCCTGTAGGTCCCGCGCTTGGACAGCACGGTGTTAACATTATGGCGTTCACCAAAGAATTTAATGAGCGCACTAAGAACGACGTGGGTATGATTATCCCTGTTGTTATTACGGTTTATGCAGACCGTTCCTTTACCTTTATCACCAAAACTCCCCCCGCAGCCGTTCTTATCAAAAAGGCTTGCGGTATCGAGACTGCCTCTGGCGTTCCGAACAAGAATAAGGTGGCAAAGATTACCAAAGAGCAGGTTCGTAAGATAGCCGAGACCAAGATGCCCGACTTAAACGCAGCAAATATCGACACTGCTATGAGCATGATTGCCGGTACTGCACGTAGTATGGGTATTGAAGTTGTAGACTAATATCTATTGTCTGCTCACGGGAAATATCCCGGTGGGAGGAAAATTCCGATTAACCACTTGTTGGGAGGTAAATTAAGTAATGAAACATGGTAAGAAATATACCGACAGCAGAAAGCTCGTTGAGGGCTCTAAGCTTTATGATGTGAACGAGGCTCTTGACCTCGCAATCAAAACTAAAATTGCAAAATTCGACGAAACCGTTGAGGTTCACGTTCGTTTGGGTGTTGACTCACGTCACGCAGACCAGCAGGTCCGCGGCGCAGTAGTTCTGCCCAACGGTACAGGTAAAAGCGTTCGCGTGCTCGTTTTTGCTAAGGGCGATGCCGTTCAGGCTGCTCTTGATGCAGGCGCAGAGTATGCAGGCGGTGAAGAGTACGTAACCAAGATTCAGTCAGAGGGTTGGATGGACTTTGATGTTGTTATCGCAGCTCCTGATATGATGGGTCTTGTTGGCCGTCTTGGTAAGGTGCTCGGTCCCCGTGGCTTGATGCCTTCTCCTAAGGCCGGTACTGTTACTCCTGACGTTGCCAAGGCTGTTACCGAGGCAAAGGCAGGTAAGATTGAGTACCGTCTTGACAAAACCAACATCATCCACTGCCCCATCGGCAAGGTTTCTTTTGGCGCTGAAAAGTTGCAAGAGAACTTTGATGCTTTGCTTGGCGCTATCGTTAAGGCAAAGCCTGCTACCGCTAAGGGTCAGTATATCCGCTCTTGCGTGGTTGCTACCACCATGGGCCCCGGCATTAAAGTAAATCCGAACAAGGTTGGCTAATTATAATAGTTGACAAATTGTTCGCTTTATGCTAAAATATCAAATGTTGTTCTTGACCGCAGACAGCAAGTGCCGATTTTAATTGGCCTAACGGGTACACCGCTTGCCGAGGGAAAGGGTAAAACTAAAACAATTTATGCACAAAGTGCTTGTTGTATTAGCATGCCTGTTCCCCGTCGGGAACAGGCATTGTTTTTACAACGGAGGTGAAAATATGGCAAGTCAAGCAATTCTTGAAGCAAAGAAACAACAAGTTGCTGCTCTTAAAGAACGTATGGACAAAGCTGTTGCAGGCGTCATCGTTAATTACAGCGGCATCAACGTTGCAGACGACACTAAGCTTCGTAAGGAACTGCGCGAAGCAGGCGTTAACTACACCGTAGTTAAAAACACCATGTTGGAATTGGCATTCAAAGACACCGCTCTTGAGGGTCTTACCGAGCTTCTTTCCGGCACCACTGCTATCGCAACCAGTGATGAAGATTATGTTGCTGCAGCTCGTATCCTTGGCAAATATGCAGAGGACCACGACAACTTTACTCTTAAAGGCGGCTTCCTTGATAACGAGGTTATCAGCATTGAAAAGCTTAACGCTCTTTCAAAGCTTCCTTCCAGAGAAGTTCTTCTTTCTATGGTCTGCAACGTATTGCAGGCTCCTATCGCAGCATTCGCTCGCGTAATCAAGGCTGTTGCCGACAATGGCGGCGCAACCGTTGCTGAGGCTCCCGCTGAAGAAGCAGTTGAGGCTCCCGCTGAAGCTCCTGCTGAGGCACCTGCCGAAGCACCTGCAGAATAATCTGCAACCACAAATTAAAAAAATAATTTTACAAAACTAATTTATTGGAGGTAAATTAAAATGGCATCTGAGAAAATCGAAGCTATTGTAGCTGAAGTTGAAAAATTGACCGTTCTTGAGCTTTCTGAGCTCGTATCCGCTGTTGAGGAGAAGTTTGGCGTTACCGCCGCTGCTGCTGTTGTTGCTGCAGGCCCCGTTGCCGGTGCTGCTGCCGCTGCTGAAGAGAAGACCGAGTTTGACGTTGTTCTTGCTGACGTTGGTGCAGAGAAGATCAAGGTTATCAAGGTTGTTCGCGAAGTTACCGGTCTTGGTCTTGGCGAAGCAAAGGCTCTTGTTGACGCTGCTCCTAAGACTCTTAAAGAGGCTTGTGCTAAGGACGAGGCTGAGGCTATCAAGGCTAAGTTCGAAGAAGTTGGCGCAAAGGTTGAGCTTAAGTAATCTAACGCTACAAAAATTTACACCCGTAAGCATTGCTTACGGGTGTTTTTTTATTTTATCTTTAATTCATAATTGCCGCTTTTAAGCACCTGAACAAACTGGTTGGCATCCTTTACTCTTTCGGGTAAAAGCAATCCTACGTTTGAAATACCTGCACAGCTGTGACAGTCAGAGCCTGCCGTCAATATCATTGGTCGGTCTTGGGACAATGCGGCGTTAAGAGCCTTTTCGTTTGCATCTTGAGGTCGGTTGTTGCCGTTAAAGACCTCTATTCCGTCGCAATCGTCAAAGAATGGGTCAACGTACCGTCTCATATACTCGGCAAATCGAAATGGGTGAGCCTGAATTACGATGCCGCCTCCTGCGTGAACAAGGTCAACAAACTCTTTTCGGTGGGCGTACTTCATATCCTCGCAGTGAATCAGATAGTCCAAGTCAATGCCGTAGCAAAGCATTTCCTTGCTATCACCTACACCCTCTTCAATGCCAAAGATTACGTCAAAGTCAAGCTTTGCACCCTCATCGCAGGCTTCATAATAAGCGTCGATATAGGGCTGAACAAATTCACGCCAGGTGGTGTTGTTGCGGTCAATAGCAGAGTTGCCGTGAAAAAAGTGGTTGGTTATGGCAAAGCCTGTATAGCCCGCCTCTTTGTAAGCGCGCACCATTTCTCTTGCGGTACTTTTTCCGCAGGCAGACGCCTCGGACGTGTGCAAATGGGTATCGTATAAAAACATAGCATCACCTTATTTTTCAAGAGCCTCGTAGGTTAAATTTCGCAGTGTGGGATGAACGTGGTTATAGCAATATCCGCACCCCACAACCTGCATTGCAAAATAGATTCCAATTTTATTTTGGGGGTCAATAAGGGTGTAGCAACCCCCTTTGCCGTCCCAACCAAACTCACCCAGAGGTGAGAGGGACTGACCGATTTCCTTGCTGACAAGAGTACGCACACCGTAGCCGTAGCTATAACCGGGCTTACCGACAGTGCGGATAAATTTAGAACGTTGCGCCTCTGTAAGCAGGTCTGTTTTAAACAAATCAAGACTTTTTTGAGATAAAACCTGATAGCCGTCGACGCTTTTACCGCCGTTTGACAGTGCAGCGGCAAATTTGACGTAATCTGTGCCGGTGCATAGCAAGCCTGCGCCACCACTTTCATATTGCTCGGCCACTTGAAACTCGTTTGTTTTGCGCTTTTCCTGAGGAATGGCTCTGTACAGTCCCACGTCATAATGATATAGGTCGGGGATTTTGTCGGGATCTACCTTTGTTGCGTCAAAGGTTGCCGACGTCATACCAAGAGGCTCAAATAGAAGCTCGCTCATATAATCCCCCAAGGTTTTGCCCGTAACAACCTCTATAACTGCGCCCAAAACGTCGTGGCAAAGGCTGTACTGATAATCCTCACCCGGTTCAAATTGCAAAGGCACCTTGGCGAAGGATGCCACAACCTGACGGGTGGTACGGGCGCCTTTTTCGATTGCCTCTTTGATAGGCTTTGCCGAAAGGTCATAGGACAAGCCGCCCGTCATAGAGAAAAGATGCTTGATTTTCATCACCTTTTTGGCAGGAGCAAAGCCACCCTCATCGTCGGTTTTCACCGTAATATCGGCATATTCGGGCAGATACTTGCTGACAGGGTCTTCAAAGTCTAATTTGCCCTCTTCCACAAGTCGCATGGCGCAAACCGAGGTTGCCACCTTGGTGCAGGAATAAAGACGGTACATATCGCCAAAATCCGCCTTGCGAGTATGCTCTTTATTGCTAAAACCCGCCGCGTAAGAATAGACCACCCTGCCCTCGTAGGCAACGTGCATTTCGCAACCGGGTATGCCGCACTTTTCCAAGGTGTCAATATATTTGGTTAACCTATCAAAATTCATAGAAAAGTCCTCTTTAATTTTTTAGTTCGAAGTTTTCAAAGGTTGCGCCTGCTTTGTCAACAACCCAAGTATCGTTAAGACGAAGCACAATTTGAGAATTATCAAAGTTAGGCAAATTGCCGCCCACCTTTGATTTAAGCTCTGGGGCGGTCAAATGGATTGCCAAAGCGCCGTCGCGGTAAATCTTTACCTCACCCTTTTCATAGGTCATCGCAAGGCGGTTGGTAGCGCCCAGCATAGAGGTCAGTTTTGCCTTTGCAAGCACAAGTCCGTCTGCGAAAACAGAGGGTGACTGTGCCGTACCGTTGTAATTGTAGGATAGGCAAAGGTAATCGGCGTCAGACCCCCTCTTTACACCAAGGGAGAGGGGTCCGATTTGCATTGCACTGCAAGAACTGAATTCGTCGGTAAGATTGTAGGTAGCGCGGTAATAATCAACCGATGCCATCCAGGTGTCCTTAAGATTGGGGGCTTCCTTAAGCTTCAGGTAGTGACCTGTGCCCTGACTTGAGATAAAATATCCCTTATCGCTGATATTGGCGACTGCACCCTCCCACTTAGATGAGTTGGCTGCCATTTTGCCTGAAATTAGGGCTGTAAGTCCTTGAGGATAGCTTGTGGTGGTGAACTTGGCACTCTTAAGAGGCTCACTCTCGTTACCGTAAAAATCCACTGCCGTAACTGTAGCGGTGTATTCGGTTTTTTCCTTAAGCCCGATAACTGCCTGACTTAAAGTATTGGGCGCATCAACCTTAAAATAGTAGGATGTAATTTGGGAATTGGCAACCGATTTGCCTGATGCGTCAAGAACGTCAACCCGATATTTTTCGATTTTATCGTCATCGGTGGCTTGAGGGAAGCTAACCTCCACCGCAGTGGTGCCGACAGAGGTGATTGTAACCTTGTCGTCAGCCTTAAATACAGGCTTTTGGGTGGCTTTTTTAAGGTAATCAAGGGTGTTATTCACCTTTGCGCCCAACTGATACTGAGTGTCAAGAATTTTGTCGGTACCCATATCGTAAAGCTTAACGTCGGTAACGTTATCGTCGTAAACCTCAAAAATGCTAAACTGCTCTGACTGATAATATCCGCTGCCGCCGATATCGTTAGTAGTGCCTAACGAGTTGGTGAAGCTGCCGCAGTTATATCCCGTAAAGCCGCCCTTTTGCTGATAAAGGGTGCGAAGATTTGTAATAGGCGCGTGAGAATGGCCTGAAAGGTCAATCACGTTGGTATATTTGCCGATTGCCTCGCGCAACAGACTGCCTTTATCAGTGCCCTCACTGCCAAAAACGGTATTGGCAAAGGGATAGTGCTGAAGCACAAAAACGGGCTTTTCTTTATCGTAGCCCTTAAGGGCGTTCATTGCGAAGTTGGTGGCGGTAGTATAATTGCCCGAATGATTGTCGGGTGAAAGAGCAAGGAATTTTATGCCTTTGATGTCAAATTCCTGAGTTGCCTTATGACCCACGTGCTTTTCAAAACGGGCTATGTACTGTGCATTTTCTTCATCAGAATGCACCTTGTTGCCAAATTCGTGATTGCCCATACAGGAAATAAGCGGTATGCTTTGTCCCGTAGCGGCAACGGCGTTTTTGTATGCAGACATAATTGAGCCAAGCTCTTCATCGGTGCCGTTGTCGGTCAGGTCACCAACAATTAAAATGGCGTCAAAGCCCTTGTACTGCTGGGTTTGAGCATATGACCAGGTGGATGCGATGGCCTTGGTAAGTCGGTCGGTTTTATTGTGAACGTCGCTGATAACGAGCATTCGCAAAATGGGGGCGGATTTGTGCTCAATCTTAATACGCTCATATTTTTCCTCACCGTTATCAGAGGTAGTATCTGCCTTTGATGAGGTGGAACCCTTGTCTTTGTCAACTGTGGAATCGTTGCTACCGCAAGAGCAAAGGGCAAGCAAGCAAATGCTCATTGCAAAAGCCAATATTTTTAATAAAACGGATTTGCTGATTTTCATATCTGACGCCCCTTCTTAATTGGTTTCTAAACGCTCGGCTCGGCAATCAACACAAACCTCTTTGCCCGTTTTGGCATCTTTAATCCATTTGTGACCGGGAGCCGCCTCTATTTCTTTATTACATTTAGAGCATTTTATAGGTGTTTCGCAGAAGGTATAAACGGGTTTGTGACCGAAAAGACAACTGTCGTTTACTACAAAATTTACAGTCGGCACAACAATAAGCACCACCGCCAAAGGAACAAGTATGGCGGCAACTATGCCCTTGCGCTTTTGTACCGACATTGTTATCTGACGGGCAACCTCGTTGTCACATTGGTCATCAGGGCGTGGATTGCCGTTTTTATCCAGTCCGTCCTTATCATATCCCTCGTCATCATATCGGGTGCCGTTTCGGTGATAACCCAAAGGGGTAAATCCACGGCTGTCGTGCCCCGTATTGTCATACTGGCGGGGAGCCTTTATCTCTTTCCGAGTGCGTTTTTGCGCCACAAGTTCAGGAAAAAACAGTCGCACAATTATAAAAGCAATAATAAAATAAAGCCACACACATAAAATAGCAAGAGCCATATATACACCCCCGTTTAATCAGTATAATTATATTACCACAATCCAAGACAAAATAAAAGTAAAAATTTCACGTTTGTTTTAACAAAAAAGACCGTGGATTTCTCCACGGTCTTAAGCTATTTAATTATTGTGCCTTTTTCTTCTTGATGATGAAGAATACTGCTACGCCTGCTGCGGCAAGAAGGAGCACGCCGCCTGCAATGATGGCGATAAGGATAGGTGTAGAAATGCCACCCTTTTCTTCCTCTGCACCGATGGTGTTTGCGGTATCGCTGTTTTCGGTATCTGCAGTGTTATCGTTCTTAATATCTTCCTTGTCTGCAGGAGCATCCTTATCAGCAACGCTTTCATTAGTGCTTGCGGTTGTTGAAGGAGCCTCTGAAGTGGTTGATGCGGTAGAAGCGGCTGCAGATGAAACCTTGCTTGCAGTAGAAGAAACCTTGCTTTGAGCAGCTGATGAAGGCTTCTTGCTTGCGGTTGAAGGAGTATACTTTGAGTTGGGGTCAAAATCTCTGAAGGCTTCGTTAACGTCGGTTTTTACAGTACGGTCTGACCAAGTGATATCGCTTGCGCCGTCAAGCTTGATGTTATCGAAAAGGCTTGCATACTCGTATGCGTAGTACTGAAGTCCACCCTGAATGTATGTGGCGCTATAACGTGAAGTGCCGTTTTTGTTGTCGTTAATCTGAAGCTCAAAGCCGATAACGTTTGATACGGGGATATATTTGCCTGACTCATCTTTGAGAGGGAATTTTGCCTCTACAATATAGCCTGCGGTGCCGTTTTCAACAACCTTAGTGTAGGCACGGTTACCGACAGAACCCATAACAGAGTTAGAGTCGGCACCAACAGAGTTGTCAACGGTTGAACCGCCGCGCTGAATACGGTACTGTGCGACATAGGTATCAGAAGAGCTAACCTTGTTCCACATAACCTTTTTGCCGTCTGCCTTTTGGTCGTAGTCAAGGTAAACCTCTACACTGTCTGCATCAAAGCCGGAGCCGATGTTTTTTGTAGTGTCTTTTACGTTAAAGTGAAGATAGATATAGTCGGCATCCCATGCAACCTTTGCTTCACCGGTTGCGCCGCCGCTTGCTTCAAGAAGATTCTCTTCACTAAAGCCCTGAACGGTTATGGTGTTGCCTGAGCCGTATGCAGAATCAACTGCTACTGCGCCGTCAACGTTAATTGTGCCGGTTGCTTTTGCAGCCTTGAAGGTTACGGGTGAGAAATTGTTTGCCTCTTTCCAAGGACCCTTATCAACTGTGGGGTTGGGGAAAGCAGCCAATACCGTAACGGACATTGCCATAAGCAAAACTGCAACTGTAATTAAAGAAATTATCTTTTTCATAATGAAACCCTCCGTTTCTTTTAATAATTATATAATAACCAAATACTTATTTCAACAACTTTTTGACCATTTGTCAAGTTTTTGTAAACTTTTATCGTAATTTTCTAAAAAAATCCTCTAATTGAGCGCTACACTCCTTTTCAAGCACTGCTGAGTTGACCAGCGGCTTGTGATTGTAGGGCAATTCAAACAGATTGAACAAGCTTCCTGCCGACCCTGCCTTCATATCGGCGGCGCCGTATACCACCCTGTCAATACGGGAGTTAACAATAGCGCCTGCACACATAGGACATGGCTCAAGGGTCACGTACAAGGTGCAGCCCGTCAACCGCCAACCACCAAGAACTTTGCAGGCGTTGTTTATTGCCTCTATCTCGGCGTGGGCAAGGGAGTTGCCAAGAGCTTCGCGACGGTTTCTGCCCGTTGCAATAACCTTGCCCTCACGGACTATAACTGCGCCCACAGGCACCTCACCCTCTTTGGCGGCTTCTTCCCCAAGGGCTATGGCAGTTTTCATAAACCGCTCATCTAATTGGTTAACAAAGTTAGACACGCCGTACCTCCGTAATAAATTATTGCAACCAGAATACCTGCGCTTGCAAGTGCAACCTTGGTGCTTTCAAAAACGGTCAAGGCGCCCGTCTCTTTGATGTTATCAAAGGGATGCTTATACTTTTTGCAGATAATCACAAAGCCGATGATACCCATAACCAAATATGCGATAAAGCAACCGTAAACGGCAACGATTCCCACAGTTTCACTGCCGTAGCGGGCAACTATTTCTTGCACACCTGCCATCAGGTTGTTAAGAAAATGAATTATCATACAAGGAATAATAGAGCCCGTTGCTACCGCCACGTAGCCCACTACAAGACCAAACATAGTGGCAAAGGGAATTTGCACCAGATTGCCGTGCATCAGTCCGAAAAGCACCGAAGAAACAATAATGGCAAAGCCGCTTCCGTATTTCTTAAGAGAGCCAAGCACAATTCCTCTGAATGCAAATTCTTCAACAACGGCAGGCACCACCGTTAAGGCAAAAAGATAAACTGATGCGCCAACCGCTCCTTGAGGTATTTCCAACGAGGGAGCGTCGATATTTATTCCGTAGCCTTCAAGCAGTGTTACAAACTGTGACACAAGCAGATTTATTACCATTGCGGCGCCAAGCCCCAACATTATAAGCGGCAAGGTTTTAAGAGGCTTTTTCCACTTGATTTGAACCAAATCCCTCACCCGTTGCTTGCTTGTGGCGGCAACAAAAATATAAGGCACTGTAAACATTAAAACGGAGTAGCCAATCTGTATTGCAAGGTCGCCCATAGCAGTTTCAAAAAAATAGCTGACGGCAATAGGCATAAGGGGTGATAATAAGTATGCAATTAAAACTATCACCGTAATTGCCAGATTGGCTATAACGGTGGTTAGCGCCCATCGGTTAACGTCACCCTTGATGAGCTTTTTCATATTAAGCTTAACTGCCCTTTCTTCAGGACCTTCAGTTGCAGTGGTAAACTGAGTCACGTATATTCCACCTTTCGTCGTCTATATCTATACTATATTATATTATTTTTCCTATGTCAAACAAAAAACTGTTGGCAAACGGCAAAAAGGGTGGTATAATTACCTCAAATACGATTAACATTAAAAGAGGTATAAAATGACAATCGCTTCAATAATTTGTTTGGTACTTTTGGCGCTTTTGATTTTAATATTTGCCGTCGCTCTTCGAAAAAAAGAGGGCCGCATTGCCTTGCGCTCTGCCGCCTCCTGCGGTCAGCTTTCAATAATTATGACGGTGGTGTTGTCCCTTTTCTTAATGGCGCAGGAAAGCGTTATTTACAACAACGCTCAAACAGGGCTTTACGATGCCGAGGGTATCGATTTGTTTTATATGTCAAAGTCGGCAGGTGTTTTTTGCTTTATTGCTTTGGCGGTGGCAATCCTTTGCCTTGTGGGCAGTCTTTATAAAAAGCCTGCGTTTTTATCCGTTTCTGCCTCTGCTTTGGTGCTTGTTGCCATTGTCGTTGCTCTGTGGGCTCTTACCAAATACGCGCCCAACTATTACTACGCCACCCTTGTGCCCACCGTTATTTTTGAGGGCTGGTGCCTGTTGGTGCTTGCCGTCAACGCTCTTTTTGACAGTGAAAAAACTTGGTGCAAAATTGTTATTACAGTTGTAAACGTTATAAACTTCATAGCAGTGGCGTTTGCCGTTTTAAGCATTTCACTGCTTGCAAACAGCGTATTTGACGGTCTTTCAGACGTTGGCAATATTATGGTTGTTTTGCTTGCAGTAATTCTTATTATTGTTGCCTTGCCCGCAGTTTTGAATTTTATTGTGGCGATTATGGATACCGTGGCTATGATTAAGCAAGCCGCCGATAAATCAGGAGAATAATATGACCAACATTTACAAGCAATCTGCAAAAACCATACTCAACGGTTATTGGTTGCGCTCCATTACCGTAGTTATGTTTACTTTGGGCGTTTCCTATTTTCCTGCTATAATTATGCAGATTGTTCTCGCTCTTACCGAAACCCCTGTGCAGTCAACCATCGGCACCGCCTTTCTTTTGTTTGGCTCCGCCGTGGGCACCTTATTGGCTGCGCCCGTTTCACTTGGCTTCAACAGAATTTTGTGGCTTCGCACAGATGGGCAAGCCCCATCTTTGAGTGAGGTGCTTTATCTTTACGGCAACCCAAGGCTTCTTTTAAAGTATTTGGGTCTTTACATCCTTAAAACTTTGATTGTGGCTGTGCCTGCAGGAGTTGTAGCATCCCCCGCCCTTATTATTACAGTTGCCCTTGAGGGATATTTGGACTCGGCAAACGAACTTATGGTTGCCGTTATTTCTCTTGGTATGTTGGCGTTGTTTTTTATTGCAACGTTACTTTTAGTGCTTCAGTCGGTGCGATACAGTCTGCTTGACTTTGTTTTTATTAAGCACAGCGATAAATCTGTAGGCTTTATTTTAAGCGCCTGCTCAAAGCTTTGCCTTAAGCGTTTTAAACTGATTGTTTCCATCTATTTTAGCTTCATCGGTTGGATTTTGCTTAACGCCACAGGGTTTGGTCAGCTTTACACCACCCCCTATTTAAGCGCCGCTTTGGCAAGCGCTGCCCGTCAGTTTAATGTTCAGGATGAGTATAACGACGGATTGGCAGAAAAAACAGAGGTAGCCCCCGTATGAATATAATTTTAATCGGTATGCCTGCCTGCGGTAAAAGTACCGTTGGCGTGTTGGTGGCAAAAAAGCTTGGCTTTGGCTTTGTTGACACCGACCTTGTTATTCAGGAACAACAGGGTAAGTTGCTTCAGCAGATTTTGGATAACCAGGGTGTTGAAGCCTTGCTTGAGGCTGAAAAAGAGGCAATCAAATCCTTGACGGTCAACAAAACCGTAGTGGCAACAGGCGGCAGCGCCGTCTTTTCGTCCGATGCAATGGCCCATCTTAAAAAAGATGGGGTTGCAGTTTACATAAAACTGCCTTTTGAGGTTATTGACCACCGTCTTAACGACCTTGACACACGGGGAGTGGCAGGCTCAGCCACCAAAACACTGGCAGAGATTTTTGAGGAGCGTACACCCTTTTACGAAAAGCACGCCGATATAACCCTTTCAGCAGAAAATATGTCTGCAGAAGAGGTTGCAAACGCTATAATCGACACATTCAGCAAATAAGTGTTGCACAATTAGAAATTTAATGTTAGAATGGGTCTATAATCGATAAGGAGGCTTAGTATGGCTTTCGGAAGAAATAAAGACGAGGTTTTTCAGCGCGTTACCACCGTAAAGGAGGAGCCTGTAAAACCTGTAAAAAAGAAAAAAGGTAAGGTAGAGGAGGAAGCTCCTGCACCTGATACTTCTATGTGGAATTCGGCAAACGCTCCACGTCCTCAGCGCATAGAGTCTTCTGTGCCCGTTGCCAAGCCACAGCCTGCCAACGCAGACGCTTCTGAGGAGGCACCCAATACTCAAAACGAAGTGCGGGAGGTTGGCTCGGCTAATATTGACACCCGTCCTCAGATTGCTTACGATTTGGTTGACGAGGGCGAAATCACAGGCGGTATGTATTCCGACAGCGGTCGCACCGTTACTATGGCGATGCGCGTGATTTCTTATCTTATGTATATCTGCTCTCCCCTTTATTTTGTGGGCAAGATTTTTGAGATTATCGGCACCGATGCCAAGCAAATCACCACCGGCTTTGCAGTAAGCACCGTTGTTGACGGTGTAATCGGCGCTGTGCTTCTTGCCGCAGGGGGCGTGCTTGTTGTTGCGCTTATTAAAATTTTGCAAAACCTTATGGCACTGCAAAAGAAAAAGAAAAGAAGAAAGTAAAGATAAAAACCACTTGGAAAACCGAGTGGTTTTTTCGATATATTGCTTCGCAATTCGATATTTTTGTCTAAGACAAAATCGATATATTTACCTATCGGTAAATTCGATATATTGTGCCAAGGCACAACGTGATGATTGTCAATCCCCCATCTCGTTGCCGCAGGCAACATATCGCATCGTCAGATATATCGCATTTGCATTGCAAATATATCGCGTTGTCACAAACAACATATCGCGCGAACGAAGTGAGCATATTTGCCCTCTCCGTCGGCTGCGCCGCCACCTCTCCCAAAGGGCGAGGCTTATTTTGTATTGTCAATAACACTTTTTGCAGGGCTCGTAGCCTTGTTTATCTGCTTGACTTAGCGTAACTTGCGTGGGGTTTTTCATATTACTGCAGGATGCGTTGCTATGATACTTTTTGCCCGTTTTGGGAATCCACACCATAACGGCGGCGTAAACGTCTTCTTCGGGTTCCTGACTTTGCACTGCAGACGAGGGAGTCGAGGGCTTCTCTGTTTGCTGACCTGCGCTTTCACCCGTAGCGTAGTTGATGGTTATACCAGGTTGCACGTTGTAGCAATAGACGTTGAACAGTATGCCGTCGCCCTTGTCCTCAATGGAGTAGCCCTCCATCTGCACGCCGCTGCACACAAGGTTGTTGCCCTTGTAAATTGGGGTAATGCGGTATGCCACGTGGTTGCCCGTTTCCAAAATATAGTCGGCTACCATATTTTCAAAAAGAAGCATACCCTCAACGTTCATATAACGGGTGCCTGTAATAAGATTCTTTTTGTTGGCGTTTTCTGCCGACAGTTGCCAACCGATAAGATGGCATCTGTTCCACAGATATCCGCCCGAAATGCCGTCGTATTTGGCTTGCACCCATCCCGACGGCTTGATAGAACTGATACTGCCTCTCTCTTCACCCTTTTGAGGCATAATTTCCTTGCCGCAAGAGGCGGTAGCCACACCGCATCTGCCCAAAGAGTCAAGTTCAGAGTAATTTTCATATGCGGCGGTAGTCAACTCGTCGGCAGAGAAGTTGGGCATATTGTTGTTTATATAAACGTAAGGCTTGCCCGAATAGGCAGGAATATCGTTTAAGTTTACGGGCTCTGCCTCGCCGTTGCCTACTTCGTTTTCACTCTCTACGGGAGTGTTGCTTGTTATCTTTGAAGAAGCTTTGTCACTGACAGGTTTTACCGACTGTACGGCAGAGGATACTTCACTGCTAACGCCTGCGGTATCAACCTCTCCACCGCAAGCGGTAAAGGTGATTAGACACAGGACTACAAGGGCAAGACTAAGCCACTTTTTAAACAGATTTTTCATATTCGTGCTCCTTATTTATATACAAAATATATAGGCTCTGTTGAAACTTCAACAGTGGACTCCACCCTTTTTTCATTACCGTACATATCATAGGCAATATAGTCCCCTTGGGGTGCAGATGTTGTGGATTCACTGCCCATACTGTAATAAACCAAAATCTTTTTGCCCTTTTTTACATATTGGTCAATTTGCAAATCTTTGGTGTTAGTCAGGCTTTTTTCAAAGGTTGCATTACCTAAAAAGCGAATGACGGCAGAGTATGCCACAACCGCTTCTGTTGGTTGCAGATACTCGTTAAAATATGCAAACTCGTTTATATCATTTTCGGGGGTTACACTCTTTCTGAAAGCAAAGGATACAAACCCTTTGGCACCGCTTGCGCGGGTATAAAGCGCCTTGCAGGCAAGCAGGTCGGGTTGAGCGTTGTAACTGCCGCTTTCGGAATTAATGCCGCCCGCCGTCAAGCCTGCGTTGTTGATAACCCCTTGCATTTTTGCCATATTGTCAAAGTAGGTATCGTATCCGTCGTGGTTGTGATAACCGTAGCCGTCAATAAGTCCCGAATCTATAAGGGACGCCGCCTTTTGATAATAGGGCAGATTGCCCTCTTTTTCTGCTACTGCAAGTCCGCCTGAAAAAAGGTAAGATTTGGGGTTGGCGGTCTTGAATGCTTTTGCGGCAATTTCAAGCAAATCAAAATATTGCTCTTTGGTACCTGTAAAAAAAGGCTCCCAGTTAGGCTCGTTCCATATTTCCCACAAAATATCGGTATTATTTTTATAATGTGCCGCCGTCTTGGTTACGTAATCGTGCCAATATTCAGGATTGGGGGCATAGGTCCATCCCTTTGACTCGTCGTAATTATTTTGAAACTCTGATGAAGCGGACCATTTGCCTGCATTAAAACCAAATATAAGGTTTAACTTCATACCCCGCTCATTAACCTTGTTAACTATGTAATCCTGCTGGGTAAAATCGGCGTCGCCCATAGCCTTTGACTGAACTGCACCCCAACCCACACTATCCTCGCGGACAAGGTTAACGCCCATATATTCTGCCGCATCAAGCATCAGGTCAACGGATTTGTCGCCGTCGCAGTTAGGCAACGCGAATCCCTCACCCCAATAGTAAGCGCGGGTAAGATAGGGCTGAATGCCATAGTAAAAATCGTCGCTTGCCCTTTCATTTTTAGGCATAACCGCCACTGTAAATGAGTGAGATTTATTATCAGGGGTTTTAAAACTGATGGTGTAAATACCGTTGCAATCGGGTGTAAATGCCACTTTTTGCCCTTTGCCAAGGGTTACCCTCTCTTTTTTAAAAAATCCGCCTTGGCTGGCAGATATTTTCACCTCTGCCTGCTTGCCTGAAAAATCTTTCTTTTGGCAATCAATAACCACCGTAATCTCTTTGTTTGGCTCAAAAAGATTGCCCGTGCCGTCAACGCCATAGACTAACTGATTATTATAAGCCTGCCCGTTAATATAAAAATCCGCCGTCAGAGCGCCGCTGTTTTTAGGAATAAGCAATATCGCCGCTGTCGCGACGGCAACCATTAAAACCGCCAATACAGAAAAGATAAGTCCTTTGCTCTTTTTCATCAGTACACCCCCTATAAAACTATCACTATACTACCACATATAAATTCCGTTTGCAATACGTTCTCTTTTCTCTTTACAACAACCGAAGGTTATAGTATAATTAGTCTACCATTATATAGGAGATTAAAATTATGAAGAAAATTCTTAACCTTTACGTAAAGGTTCCCCTTATTTTAAAAATTGCCATCGGCATTGTTATCGGTGCTCTGCTTGGCAAATTTGTGCCTCAGGCGTCCTTTGTTGCCGTTTTCGGCGATGTTTTTGTCGGCGCCCTTAAGGCTGTTGCCCCTCTGCTTGTTTTTGTGCTTGTTATTGCATCCCTTGCAAGCGCAGGCAAAGGTATCGGCGGACGCTTTAAAACGGTTATCGTTTTTTATTTGCTAAGCACCTTTTTGGCAGCGATTGTTGCCGTTTTGGGCAGTTATATCTTTAAGGTGACCCTGCCCCTTGCTGATTCTGCAACTCAGTCTGCCCCCTCAAGTCTTGGTGACGTTTTCAAAACCCTGCTTAGCAATATGGTTATGAACCCCGTTACCGCCATTGCAAACGGCAACTATCTGGGCATACTTTGTTGGGCGGTTGTGCTTGGTCTTGCTCTACGCGCCGCTTCTGACAAGACTAAAGAGGTGCTTAGTGACCTTTCTGCCGCCGTTTCAAAGGCAGTTTCTTGGGTAATTCAGCTTGCACCCTTTGGTATTTTAGGCCTTGTTTACTCCTCTGTGGGTGAATACGGTGAAAAGATTTTTGCCGATTACGGCAAGGTTTTGCTTTTGCTTGTGGGTTGTATGTTGGCAGTTGCCCTTATCGTCGACCCCCTTATCGTTGCCGTTGCACTTAAGCGCAACCCCTATCCGTTGGTCTTTAAGTGCTTTAAGGAGTCGGGCATTACCGCCTTCTTTACCAGAAGCTCTGCCGCTAACATCCCCGTTAATATGAAGCTTTGCGAAAAGCTTGGTCTTGACAAAGAGCACTATTCGGTGGCTATCCCCCTTGGCGCAACCATAAATATGGACGGCGCCGCTATTACCATCACCGTTATGTCACTTGCCGCCGCATTTTCACAGGGCATCGAGGTTAATATTCTGATTGCCATCTTGCTTAGTTTTGTGGCTACCCTTGGCGCTTGCGGTGCATCGGGTGTTGCAGGCGGCTCACTTCTGCTTATCCCTATGGCTTGCTCTCTGCTTGGCGTAGGACAAGATGTGGCTATGCAGGTGGTTGCCGTTGGATTTATTATCGGCGTTGTGCAGGATTCTCTTGAAACGGCAATTAACTCCTCAGGTGACGTAATCTTCTGCGCCACTGCAGAATACCGTGAACGACTTAAACGTGGCGAAAAGGTTGAGTTTTAAGTAAAGCAAAATGGCAGCGACATTTGTTTCGCTGCCATTTTTTATTTTATTTACTTTGTCTTACCTGAATCCAGAAGGTAACGCCGTTTTCGGTATTAAACACGCCAAAATCAAGTTTTGCGGCACACATAATTGCCTTAACAACCGACAGTCCCAACCCAAAACGACCTTGGTCGCGGCTATGGGCTTTGTCGGCACGCCAAAAGCTTTGCCACAAGTTTTCCATATCTTTCTGTGGAATTTGTGCGCCTGTATTGTGCACGCAAATCCGCATTCCGTCATCTCCGTAAGATTCGGTATATAGGGTGATTTTGCCCCCCTGCTCTGTGTGGCTTATGGCATTTGACAGATAGTTTTGCACTGCCTGTTCGGTCATAAGTCGGTCTCCGATTACTATAAGGCTTTCGGGGATTTTTATATCAAGTTCAATCTGCTTTTGAATAAGCGCCTGCCCATTGCGGTCGGCAAGGTTTATAAGTGACGGGCAAACGTCGTACTCTTCCTCGTTAAGACTGAGGGTTCCCTCGTATTTTGACAGCTCAAGCAGGCTCATAATCAAGCCGTTCATTCGTTGGCTTTCTTCAATAATAACCCTGCTGTATTTTTGGCGCAAGGCTTCATCCTCTGCCAAGCCGCCTTCCAGCCCTTCCGCATAGCCCTGTATAATAGCGATGGGAGTTTTTAGCTCGTGAGACACGTTGGCTACAAAGCCCTTTCGCATACTGTCAAGGCGGCGTTCAGCATCAATTTCCTTTTGCAGACGACGGTTGCGCTCGTTCAACTCCTTAAGGGTGGAAAGCAAAGCCTCAGACAACCGATTAAGAGAGCTGCCCAGCGCACCGATTTCGTCGTTACGCTCCACCTCTACCTTTTGGGAAAAATCAAGAGCCGCCATCTGAAGCGCAATTTTGTTCATACGCTCAATCGGACGGGTAAATCGGCGTGCAAAAGCCACGCTCCATATTAGCGCCACTATAAGACAGGCGGTAGCAATCAGTATGGTAAACTCGCCTGCAACCTGCGCGCTGTTTTCAATCAGGGATTGCTCCGTTATAACGTCCACCGACACACTGCCTTTTGGGGTATAGGTGTATATAAGCAGTTCTTTGCCTTTTAAGGTAACCCGACTGACCTTGCCGTATTCTCCATCTGCCTTGCTTTCAACCACCTCGCCAAACAGGTCGGGGCGGTTGATTATCATATCAAAACCGCTTATATTGGGTCTGAGCCCGTTTGTTGCGCCGATGGTGGTGTATATAGGCACTCCGTTGTTGTAAACCGTAACGGTTACGTTATATTGCCGCTCAGCGTTTCGCAGACTGTCTGCGGCGCTGCTGCGGTCGTTATAATCAAGGGTGGCAATTTGTTGTGCACATTCTTTCATTTGCTTTTGCTGACGGTAGGCAAAATACTCAACAAAAAGGGTACTGCCTGCAATAGATATGACGGTCACAAAAAGAACGAAAATCAGCGCTATGTTAACAAAAAGCTTAACCCAAATACGTCGTCCTGCTTTCATAGCTCAAATTTATATCCTATCCCGTAAACTGTTTTAATATGGGCAGTTCCGTAATCTGCCAGCTTATCACGAAGTCTTGCGATATGAGAATCCACCGTACGACTGTCGCCATCATAATCATAACCCCAGACTGCGTCCAACAGTTGACTGCGGGTGAAAACACGTCTTGGATTCTTATGAAGCAGCTGCAACAGTTCAAATTCTTTGGCAGTAAGCTCAACAGGTTGACCGTCAAGCTTTACGGAATATGCGTCGTAATTGATAAGCAATCGCTCAGAATTGCCCTTATCCTTCTTCCCGCGACGAAGCACCGCCTCAACTCTTTTAACAAGCACCGAGGGAGAAAAGGGCTTTGTAACGTAATCGTCTGCGCCTGCTTCAAAGCCAAACAGCTGGTCGTATTCTTCACTGCGGGCGGTAAGCATTATAATCGGCACGTCGGAAAACTCGCGAATTTTTTGGCAAGCCTCCCACCCATCCATTTCGGGCATCATAACGTCAAGTATAACAAGTGCCACAGACCTGTCGGCACGGACCATATCCACCGCTACGCTTCCGTCGTTTGCAGTTATGGGATTGAACCCCGACTTATTTAAAAAGTCGCTCATCAATTCACAAAGTAGGGGTTCGTCGTCGGCTATAAGGATTTTCGGTTTGCTGTTTTCCATAATCTCACCTCTGTTACTATTATGGAGGCTCTGTGTTGCACACCTTTGATTATATTTTTAACAAAATGTAAATTAACCTTTTAAAAGTGTGGGTTGTGACGATTTTTCAGCCATTTCCTTGAAGGTGTCTTTAATCATAATTGTAAGCATA
Organism: Clostridia bacterium; assembly: GCA_017407645.1. Lineage (GTDB taxonomy): Bacteria > Bacillota > Clostridia > Oscillospirales > Acutalibacteraceae > RGIG2206. Next base: position 21,210 of record JAFQWE010000010.1, read on the forward strand.
ACAAGTATGGCAATGGCAAAATATTTATGGTCAAAAAGCACTTCTCCACCCATTACGAAGTAGCGGTAGCCTGCATAGCTTGACAGAACTGTAACAAGAGGCACGTACCATCTTTTAAAGTCAATGAGGAACAATGCAAGAGCGGCTACGTCGGCAAGAAAGTAGTATCTGTCGTGCATACGGGGAAGCAGGAAGGGAATTAGCAGTGCCCCGATGAAAAAGAGGGTCATAAGCTTTTTGTCGTCGATAGCCTCTCGCCAATGGTAGCAGAGGAGTAAAAATACAACCAATGCACTGCCTGCAAGGAATATTGCGGCGGCGTTAAAATTGTCAAAACTAACGTGGCCAAGCAGAGTCCAAATTGACGGAATGTTAAGGTGCATCTGTGGATACTGGTCTGCCTGCTCAAAATAAATCTTGATGCAGTCACCAAAGGCTCTGCCGCAAAGAAGAGCAGGCACCAAGGTTGCAAAAAAGACGGGCACAATCCACACAAGGCTTAAGGGCTTAATCCGCTTGGTGAACAGGGCAATTATAAGCAGGGGTAGGGCAAATATTGCTTGCAGTTTAAAGGCAAATGCAAGGGCCCAAAGAATTGTGGCAAGATTTCCTTTGCCCTTTAAGATTGCCCACACCATTCCAAGACACAGTGAGGCGAAAACCACGTCGCACTGACCCCAGAAGGCGCCGTTGAGCCATACAGTAGGCAGTGCAAGAGTAGCCACAAAGGCAACAATTCGCGCCACAGCTCCCTTGCGGAAGTGACCGACGATTTTCATAACAAAAAAGGCGGCAAGTCCGTCAAAAAGGCAACTGACAAGTTTTATAAGATAAAGGTCGTTAATCTTGGCACGGGAAATGGCAAAAAGGATGTAAAGATAGGGCATATTATAATCACCGATATCAGCCTTCATAGCCTCGGTCAGTGACATACCCCGCATCTGCTCCACCCAATGATACAAAAATGAGCCGTAGTCACCCGACTGATAATAAAACATTGAGATGCGCACGTATGCAAGCGCGGCAACCGCCACTGCACTCACCGCCATATAGGCAAGGGGTATATCCCTCTCGGCAATGATGGGTAAAATATAGGCAAAGCAAAGCAAAGACCCATAAAAGCCAAGCCACAGAGGACATTCGGCAAGATTACCGCTTGTTAAAGCAACAAAGGCAAACATAATCACCCCTGCAAGATAGGCAAGAATAAGCCGCAAATAAAATTTTGATTGGATAGTATTTATAATTTTTGACAATAGGGTCAGTCCTTTCGGATTTAGCATATGAACATTATACCATTTTATAACAATTAGCGCAAGAGGGTTGATTTGCTTCTTGTTGCAAAGCAACATATCGCATCGTCAGATATATCGCATTTGCATTTCAAATATATCGCGTTGTCACAAACAACATATCGCGCGAACGAAGTGAGCATATTTTCCCTCTCCGTCGGCTGCGCCGCCACCTCTCCCAAAGGGCGAGGCTAATTTAAAAAGGCTCTCCCTTTGGGAGAGCTCCCGCGTTAGCGGGTGAGAGGGTAAAAAGCGGAACGGATAAATCCGTTCCCTACAATGTAATCTTAACGCTCTGCGTGGGTATTGTAAATTCTCAATTTTTATGGTAAAATAAGGGCAGAAAGGGGTGGCAATATGGATATAAAATCGGCAAGAAAACTATATAACGACACCTTTGGCGTGGCTGAGGGGTTTGACGACAGACTTTTTGACCTGTTTTCCCACTGCATACGCTATATTGCAGAGGACGGTCAGGTTGTGAGTATGCTTTTTGAGATACCCTGCACCCTTGTCACCAAGGAGGGCGAATTCCCCGTCTGCTATATTTTTGCCGCCGCAACTCATCCCCACTACCGAGGCAAAGGCTATGCCACCGCTCTTGTAAAAGAGGCTTGTGCCCATCACAGTCTTGTAATACTTCGGCCTGCCGAGGAAAGCCTGGTTAATTTTTACGGCAAAATGGGCTTTAAAGCCTACACCGCCATTGACCGAAAGGATACCGTCATTCCCTATATTACGGGTGATGAGCGGCTTATCTCTCTTTGTGAGAAGGAAGCCCCGACGGGTGAGAGTTTTTGCCTGATGGCAAAGGGAAGGCTTGATTGTAAAGATAAAATCGGCTTTGCCTACTCTATGCCCTGAACAGTTGGATAATATGCACATTTGCGCTATTCGAAAATTGGCACAAATGTGCATTTTTATTATCTGTAATATATTGTATACTGTGTTTAGACATATCTTCATTATTTTGTAAAAGGAGAATTTTATGAAACGTTTTTTAAGTGTTTTGTGCATACTGTGCCTTGTTGCCTGCGCATTTCCCGTTATGGCGATTGCTGCCGAAAGGGAGGATTTTTACCTTAAATTTAACAGCACCGACTGGTCGGGCAACACCGAGCAGATTAACGAAGAGGGTAGATTTTACTCCGTCGGTAATGCAAGCTCAAAAAACAAATGGGCCATTACCTATAACACCCCTATTGATTTGGGTGAAAATTTTGCGGTAACCACCTATATTAACGCTCTTAAAGCTAACTCCAACCGCTACGGCGAATATAACGCTCTTGTGCTGGGCGGATTGGAGCTTCGAGAATATAACGACGAGTACGTTAACAATGCAGGCGCCGAGGTTGGCGTTTACACCCTTAAGCTTGTATATAACGAATCCGTACTCGCCACTGCAGATATGGACGACCCTAATCACAACTACTCAATCGTTAAGCAGGACGGACTTATCCGCGTTATGCTTGACAACGCTTTTATTACCCTTACCGATATTAACGGCAAAAGCGTTAATGGTGTTTCAGCAAGCGGTATGACTTTTTCTGCCGTTAAGCCCTCTGTTGTGCTTCATTCCAACTATTATAACGGAAGATATGCACAAGGTATGCTGATTGACAGAAACTACACAAGCCACCTTCCCAATACCGACGTTAACTATCCCCACGAAAGTCTTTATATAATTGACCCCAACAATGAGAATAGCGTTATTACTTATATGAACACCGCCACCGTTATTCCCACAGGTACCGATAACAAGGTGGTTAAGTATAACCTTCCCGGTACCTATTTCGGTTCGGATATATGGCAGGCTGTGCCTATGATTAGTCAGGAGCTTATCGACCGCGGATATATTGAGGGCGGCGAGGCTTGTCAGGCTATTGCATCCCTTGTAGTTTCATCTGACGACCGCCTTGCTATGTTTGGCACCGATATTTCGGGTATTTACCGCTCACTTGACGGCGGTAATCACTGGCAATCCTGCACCATCGGTCTTGATGCAGGCGGCGCAACGGGTATTGCCATTGACCCCAAAAATCCCGACCACGTTATTATAGTTGGTTGTAATACGGGAGGCGCCCCATCAAGCGGCCTTTTCGTTACCACCAACGCACTTGGTCAGTGCGAATGGACAAAGGGACTGTCTGTAAAGGATATTTCAGGCGGCAACTCTGCCATCACCACCCATAACGACTACCGCATTCAGATTGTTTACGATCTTAACTCCTACAACGCCTCAAAGGGCTACTGCACCACTGCCTATTGGTCGGTTGAAGACAAGGTTATAGAAAAAAACGGTGTATCATATCCTCAACAGGCTATGTGGAAAACTACCGACGGCGGTTTCAGCTGGGTTAAGCTTGAAAAGGCGGTAGGCACCATCTACCTTGACGGCGTCGCTCAGGCAGATTCTGCCTTCCTTGCAGGCGCCGAGATGGCATCCTACACCGTAGACGGCACCTTCTATATGTACGCCGCTACTGACGAGGGCTTCTATATCTCTACCGACGGCGGTAAAAATTGGACCGAAACCCTGAACAGCTACGGAGTTTACGCTAATGCCATTGACGTTATTGAGACCGAGGTTGCAGGCCACGATGCCTCTGCAGTGGGCAAGGTTTGGATTACTACCGACAACGCCATGTACCGCTCTGACGACTTCGGCTACACCTGGAATAAAATTGAAGGCTTCGGTTATCCCGTAAAGTACACCACAAGCGGTGCCACCTTTACCCCTGAAAATATATCAGTCAGTTCGCTGAACCCCGACAACATTTACGTTTCCCTTTTTTCCACCAACGGCTCGGGTTGGTATTCCAACAACGGCGGTCTGAGTTGGGCAAAATCTCAACAACAAAGAGGTCGGCAGGTAACCTGGCAGCCTGTAACGGGCACTCGCCCCTACGGTTATTGGAGCAACACCTACGAAAACACCTTTTATGCCTATGCCAACGGCATTTGGAAGTCTGTTGACGGCGGCAAAAATATTAAATGGAGCAATGCAGGCTACAACGCTATTATGGTAGCAGGCAAATGGAACTTTAACGTTAACCACCCCAATCTTGTTGCCTTTGCCGCTCAGGACTATAACGGTGGATACTCTACCGACGGCGGTGAAACCTGGACCTATCTTAACTGGGCAGGTCTCTCTTGGGGCGGTCACACCTACGGCGCCTATATGCTTAACGAAAAGACGATTTTTGTTACTCAGGCGGCAGGTTGGACCGAGCCTCGATATATTTGGACCACCTTTGATGCAGGCAAAACCTTTAATGACACGGGACTTCTTGTAGAAGGCCTTACCACAGGTATGGGTTGCCTTGGTGACGATAAGGTTGCCTTTATGGGCGAATGGCGCACCGAGGATGCAGGCAAAAGTTGGCAAAAGATGGCGTCAGATACCGTTACGGGCAGTATCGGTTGCATGGGCGTGCTTGCCATTGATATGAAGCGCGGCACCCTTTTTGGCGCCAACGGTACCCGTCTTGTTTATTCAACCGATAAAGGCCTTACCTGGTATCAGATTGCCACAGTTGGCGGAAATATTGACGACATTGCCTATGACAATGAGAGCGGCAAAATTTACGTAACGGCAAACGACACTCTTTATACCTGCTACGTTGATTTTAACAATAACAACAACCTCTTGTCTGCCGTTGAATATGCCGAAACCCTTGGTAACACCTCGGTTGCCGACGTTGTTGCGGTTGACCCCAACAATCCCAACGTGGTTTACGTTGGCGGTAACGGTAACATTAACTATCAGTCTTACGATATGGGCGGTGTCTACCGCTCCCTTGACCGCGGCGAAACCTGGACCTGCCTTACCCGTCAGGTTGACGACGGCCGAGATTTAAGTCCCGACGGCGGCAAAAAGGCTACCAGTATGCGTGTTAACCCTGCAACAGGCGAGTTGTTTGTTGCTACCGGTTGCCGCGGCGTGTGGAAGATGGAGCCTCCTGCACAGTGGTACCTTGACTCCCTTACCGATGACGGAAAAACCGCTCAAGAGCCCGTTGACCATACTGCAGGACTGTCTAACAACTCTAAAAAAGACCTGATGGAAACGGGCAAATATGCCAACTATTCAGGATATACTCCCAAAACCGTAACCCTTGAGCTGATTAACAAGGATGCAGGGGTTGAGTACGGATACTTTAAGGTGCCTGACGGAGTGGTAATTCACGCAGGAGACAACGTTAAATTGGGTTGTTCAAAAAACACCGCCTTTACTATGCCTGACGGCGTAATCTATAACGGTATTGCTATCAACACCACCTCAGTTAAGGGCAAGTGGACTCACAGCAAGCAGGTTTGCGCCGATTCAACGGGCGCACACGTGTTTACCGAACCGGGATATTACACCCTTTACGTTATTTCAAGCAAATATAAAGAAGCCAGCGGATATGCCCTTGTGTCCTTCTACGTTGCCGACCCATATGAAGGCTATACTGAAATTAAAAATGCATCCGACTTGCAAAAGGTCAAGAGCAATCTTAACGGCAACTATATTTTGACTGCCGATATTTCCGTAAGCAACTGGACCTCTATCGGCTCTGCAACAAGCAGCTTTAACGGTGTTTTCTACGGCAACGGCCATAAAATAAGCGGACTTACCGCTCCCCTCTTTGCCAACAACAACGGCGGCGTTTCTCATATTGATTTGTCAGACAGTCCCAACGCCTCGGTTGCCACTGTCAACAACTCCTATATCGCCTACTGCAAGGTGTCGGGTGCCATAGCATCCACCAACAACGGCACCGTTAAAAACTGTCTTGTGTGCCCAAGCAACACAACTGTAGTTGTAGGTGAAAACAACGGCTCTGTTAACGGTTGCTACTATGCAAGCGGTATGAGCGCTATCGGTTCGGGCACCCTTGCCGATACCGACGTTAACTACACCTACACCGATATTACCGACGCCTCTCAGTTTGATAACCTTGACGATAACTGGTATCAGGCAATCGGCTCTGCTCCCACACTGGTGGTTGAGCGCGGCTATACCAAGCAAACCTTCTATGACATCTTCAAGGATTACGTAATTGAAGATGGCTATCTGTACGTTGACTGTCTTGGAAATCCCGTTGATATGTTTATCGGTGAGTATTCCTTTGAGGGCGCAACCCTTGCCGCCTATGCTCCCGACGGCACA
>JAFQWE010000011.1 GCA_017407645.1 Clostridia bacterium
GGATGAAATTCGCCTCGACGGCGAGTGGGTGGATTTAATTTCATCTGAGGCAAAGCCGAAGATTTCATCAGCGTTAGCTGATTTCATCCTTGCATCAGCAAGGATTTCATTTTTGCAAGAGTTCGAATTCATACGCAAAAACGGCAAAAACATCTTTTTGTGTTTGTGTACGTAAGAACACAACATCGTTTGACCCCTTGCGGACACAAAACGAGGTAGCTTTGCTAATGATGTGATGCTTTGCATCAACGATGTTGCGTCTTTGACGCAAACACGCGCTTTGTGTGAGGGTGTGCTAACGTCCAACTTTTGTTGCACTTCGTGCAATTTTATGCTACAATAAACAAAAGACAATCACCAATTAACATATGCCGATTTCACAATCTGTCAATTGTATCAAACCACAAATGAATATACACAAAAATTCTGTTGATTTAGCAGTTTATTTGTAGGGGCCTACAATCATTTTTTTGTTATCGTTTTAACCTTGACTTTTAATTTTGGCGGTAGTATACTTTGCGAGTATTAAAATTTGGAAGTGGTACCGTGACAAAATCTGCAGGTAAAAAAGCTTTTATAATCGGTTTTTTGTGTATTGCAACTTACATAATAAACTATTATCTCAGGAATATGCTCAGCGTATTTTCCCCTCAGCTTTATGAAACAGGGCTTTTTTCCGTTGAACATGTTGGTCTACTCTCCTCAACCTATATGGTGCTGTATGCGGTAGGTCAGGTTGTAAACGGCTTTTTGGGTGACTTTTTATCTCCAAAAAAGATTATAACAATGGGAATCTGCCTGTCGGGTCTGTCTTCAATTGCTTTTCCTTTCGTAAAAATTCACGCTTTGCAGATACTATGCTTTGCCCTTTTGGGCTTTGGACTTTCAATGTTCCGTGGCCCCCTTATGAAGATTATTTCTGAAAACACACAACCAAACTACGCTCGAACCATATGCGTCTTTTTCTCTTTTGCAAGCTGTGCAGGTCCTTTGATTGCCAGTATGTTTGCTCTTATTAACAGCTGGATGATTTCTTTTGTTATTGCAGGCGTAATTGCCCTTTTGTGTGCCGCTGCGGTGTTTGTTATTTTTACTCGAATGGAAAACAAAGGAACTCTGACCTATAGCATAGCCAAAAGTGACGGCATTCGTTCAATTTTTGCCGTTTTTAAGATTGAAAGGGTAACCTTCTTTATAATCATTACCTGCGTTATCGAAATTGTGTCCACTTCGGTTATATTTTGGATACCAACCTATCTTACCTCGGTGCTTAAATTTGATAATAACACCGCAAATCTTATATATTCGGCATCCTCTGTTTTAAGGGCGGTAATGTCTTTTGTAACCCTTTTCGTATTTAAAATTCTTCACGAGCGTGATATTCCTATGCTGCGCGCTTGCTTTGCTATATCAACGCTAATGTTTGCCTTTATGATTTTTGCAGGCAACAAATGGTTGAATCTTACGTTTTTATTTATCGCATTGTTGGCTATCTCAATGGCATCAACGCTTCTTTGGAGCATTTACATTCCAAGCCTTGGCAAAACGGGCAGAGTATCAAGCATAAACGGCGTTATTGACGGCGCGGGATATGTTGCTGCCGCTGTGTCAACCACACTTTTTGCAACTGCTATGGAAAATGTGGGTTGGTCGTTGGTAATTGTTATGTGGGTATTTATTGCCGCAGTCGGAGTAGCGGCAACCTTCTATAAATCAAAATAAAAAGGAGTTGGCAGAATGAAAATCCTATTTATCGGCACAAGCCACGGTGTACCCGAGGCAAACAGACGTTGCTCCTCGGCAATGCTTGAAATTGGTGACAAGCGTTATTTTGTGGATATGGGTACCGACCCTATGCCTGACCTTATCACCCGTCATATTCATCCGGACAGTGTAAAGGGCATTTTTATCACCCATATGCACGGTGACCATACTAACGGTTTGCCTGCATTCCTTGAACTGTCAAGCTGGTATTTCAAAAACACTATGCCTACTGTTTGCCTACCTGAGCCAATGGATAAAACTGTTGAATCACTCAGAACTTGGATGAAGTGTAATCAGACAACAATGAAGGATTTCACCTTTATGCCTGTTAAAGAAGGCGTGTTTTATGAAGACGATACTATCCGTGTAACTGCATACAGAACCAAGCACATTGCCGAGTCTTTTTCTTTCCTTATTGAAGCAGAGGGCAAGCGAGTTTTCTTCAGCGGTGACTTGTGGCCTGACGGCAAGGGCGCCGACTTTGCTACCGAAGTTCTTGACGAGCCACTTGATTTGGCAGTTTGTGAGGGCGGTCACTTTGAAGCAACCCACTATTTGCCTATCTTTGAAAACTGCGCCAATCTTAAGGCGCTATGCATCAATCACTACACCGAGTATTTCTTGGCAGAAACCATTCAGCTTGTTGATGCGTTAAAGGATAAAATCCCCGTATGCCGCGTTCAAGACGGCACCGAGATTATAATCTAAAATTAAATGGAGAGCGTTTCTATATGAAATGCTCTCCATTTTTTTATATTTCAGGCTTAAAGCAGGGCATCAATTGTAGCTTAAACAGATTTGCCTTGTGCTTGCGGTCAATAAGTTCTTTGGTGTCAGGGTCATCACATACGCCTGTGCGGATATATTTATCCAACTGAGCATAGGTAAATCCAAGATTCTCCTCGTCGGTTTTACCGCAAAGACCGTCAATGGGGGTCTTGTCAACCAATTCTTTGGGCAGTCCTAATTCATAGCCGATTTGCTTAACTTCGGTAACAGTAAGATTTGACATAGGTGAAAAGTCACCTACCGAATCACCGTAACGGGTAGAGTATCCCACCCAATCCTCCGACAGATTGCAGGTGTTTGCAACTCTGCCGTTGCAGCTTTGGGATACGGCATAAAGGGTGGTCATTCTCACACGTGGCGGAATGTTTTGAATGGTTTGTGGGGTGATTTCAATATCTTTTGGCAGGCTGTTAAGCACTCCGTCAACGGCGTCTTTCACGTTAACGACAAAGTGCTTAATACCAAGGTGATTTACAAGCAGCTCTGCCATATCAATGTCGTGCTGTACCCCTTGTGGCATCAAAACACCGATAACCCTGTCCTTGCCCAAAGCCTCAACACACAGGGCTGCAACTACCGAACTGTCTTTGCCGCCTGATATACCCACAACAGCATTACAACCTTTGCCGTTAGCCTCAAAAAATTCTCTTATCCAGTTAACACACTCTTCTTTTACCTTTTTTGCATCAAACATAGTTACACCTCGTTGTGAAATAAAAATGCGGTTTTGGCGTCCAAAGCCGCCTCTTGCACCGAATAGAATTCTGTGCCGCTTTTAAGATATTCTGCCATTTTAACAAGGCAGTGGGCAATGGCAATTTCTTCATCGGTAAGCCTTGCTTTGTAGAATGGATTTTCATACAACACCTTACCTTCAGCAGTAATTCTGTCAAGATAAAGCCCGTCAAGATTTCCGTCTGCACCCCTGCATAGCCTTGAAAGAGTGAAAGAATGCACTCTGCCATCTTTTAGGTATGTGCAGGTGTCATCCACAATTTCGCCCTTATCACCCTGTATAACTATTCTTGACCGCCTTATGTCAGAAAAATACTGTTCTTTAATAAAATCATAAAGGGCGGTTTTGCTTGTGTAATCAAGAAAAGCCAAGGTGTGAGTGGCAGTTTTCTCAGCGGGGGAGATATATCCTGACCGAGAATTGTATACACACAGATTTTGACCAAACTCAACCTGTTTTACCTGTGGCAATTGATTGTTTATTCTCAAAAAGTGTCTGATAAGACTGACGGCGTGATAATCGTGGCAACAAGCCAGATTTACGTGGCTTACCTCACCGATTATGCCACTGTCAATTATAGCCTTTATGGCTTGATTTCGGGGTTGCAGATGAAATTGCTCCGCCACCTGAACGCGCCAAGAGGGATTAAACTCCGCCAAAAACCTGTCAGTCTGCTCATTGCTGGCACCAATGGGAGTTTCGCTAAGCACCGCAACACCTTTTTCGCAAAGGAGCTTTACCTCATCACACATACTTGCTTTGTTAACGCAAGATACCACAAAGTCGGGCTTTAAATCAAGCAATTCGTCAAGGGATGAGCAAATGTTTACATTGTATTTTTTGCTGAATTTCTGTGCAGTTTTGGGATTTCTGATGTAAATTCCCGCAAAATCAAAGATATAGGGCAAAGCATCGGCAATTCTAATATAAAATTCACTGCGCCAACCTGCGCCAACAACTCCAAAGCGTATCATAAACTATTCCTCTTGCCGTATTTTTTTAGTATGGATACAAGCTCGTCCTTGCTTTCGCAACCAACGAACGAAAGAATTCTTTTAATTCGGTATTTTACACTGCCAACCGACAAATAACACTCGTTTGCGATTGTGTCATAAGGCTTGCCTTGTGATATTGATTTTAGTATAAGCTTGTCGGTATTGTCGGTAATATTATAAACCATATCTGCAATGTGCAGTTCTTTAAATTCGCTGTCTTTATAAAAACTGTTGTCAATGGCTTCAAGCTGTAGTTTAGCAGCCTCCGGCATCTTTTGGGCGCGGTTTTTTATATTGCAGTTAACACGCAGGGTAACGGTGGACATATTGCCGTGCTTTTTCAAAATTTCATAGGCGCAAACTGCCGCCTTACCATATTCACTGAAGGAAAGCTGCAAGGGTGTAATATAATCCTTATACCTGTCGATAAGTCGACAATCAACACAGCTTATTATTAACATATCAGAAAGCAAGCCTTCATCTTTTTCTTTAAGATGATTAACAAGGGAAATGGCAATGTAATCATTCATACAAATTACCGCATCAAAGTTTTTTGCCTCGTTTTCAAAGGATTCAAAACACTTTTCAAAGGATGCGTCGTTATAAAAAACCTGTATGTTTTCTGTTTCACTGTCTTTCCATAAAAACAGGTCGTTAACCCTGCTTATGTCAGATATAGAACTGTTGTTCACACCGTATATGGCAATTCTTTTTTTACCCTTTTGCTTGATGGTTTCCAAAAGAGCTTTCATTGAGGCGCGTATATCAGTGCAAACACAACTGTATATGCAACCCGGCAAGGATTCGGACTGATTACACAGCAAAATAGGGGTGTGGCCGGCTTGGTTAAGTTGCTGGGTTGCACTTTGGGTCCAGTTAAAATCAGCGGCGATAATGAATATGGCTTCAAGGTCAGCGTAGCAGTCCTCAATAATCTCGCAGTAGGGGATTCTTTTTGCCCGCAGTCTTTCGGTCAGACTGATAAACATCTGCTGACCCCAAAAGGTTTTGATGTAGTTTTCTTCCGTTAAAATGCCAACCATTATTATCACCCCTCTACTAATATAACTCTTTGCTTTCAATTTTTCAATACAAAACAAAAAAGCCTGTCAAATATGACGGAAAAATTTGGCTTTTTTTAAATATAAGGTTTGGTATAATTAAATCATAGATTATGAAAGGCGGTATTTTTAATGGGCAATGTAAAGATTGATAAAAAACTGCAGTCAATACCAACCTACGTGCCTAAAAAAGCACACGATTTGCCAATGTTTTTTGAAAACAAACCCTATCAGGGTGCATCAGGTCGCATATATCCCATTCCGTATTCCGACGGCATAACTGACGAAAAGGTTTCGGTGGATTATGAGGTTTACACCATTGAAAATGAATATGTAAAAACTCAGGTTGTACCTGCTTTGGGCGGCAAAATTTTGCGGGGCCTTGATAAAGTGGGTGACTATGACTTTATCTATTATAACGAGGTAGTAAAGCCTGCTCTTGTAGGTATTGCAGGTCCTTGGATTTCGGGCGGAATTGAGTTTAACTGGCCTCAGCACCACCGACCCACCACATTTATGCCTCTTGAAGCCGTAATTGAAGAAAATAAGGACGGCGGTAAAACTGTGTGGACAGGTGAAGTTGAGCCTATGAACCGACTTAAAGGTATGGCAGGCATCACTGTCGATAAGGGCAGAAGCTACATAAAAGCTAAAGTTCGCCTTTACAACCGCACAAGCCAACCCCAACTGTTTATGTGGTGGGCAAATCTTGCCGTACCTGTAAACGACGATTACCGCACCGTATTCCCACCTGATTGCGAGTGGGTTAACGACCACGACCGCCGCGCCGTACTTGAGTGGCCTATTGCAAAGGGTGTATACAAAACTGCACGCCCCTATAATTTTGGCGAAGGCACCGATTTGTCTCACTACTCTGCCGTAAAGGTGCCCTCATCCTACCTTATCTCTCAAGGTCAGTCAGATATGGACTTTATCGCAGGTTACGACGTAGGCAAGAGCAAGGGTATTGCCACCGTTGCAAATCATCACATTTCTCCCGGTAAAAAGATGTGGCACTGGGGTATTGGTGACTTCGGTGATATGTGGTGCAACAACTTAACCGACGAAAACGGACCCTATATTGAGCTTATGACAGGCGTTTATACCGATAATCAACCCGACTTTACCTGGATTGCTCCTTACGAAACCAAAGAATTTGAGCAGTATTGGTATCCGATTCGTGATATCGGTGAGCCTAAAAACGCTACTATTGATGCCGCCGTTAATATGGAAAATAGAGAGGGCGACCTCTTTATCGGCTTCAATGTTACGGGCACCTTTAAGGGCGCACAGATTAAGGTTGCCACTGCTGACAAAGTGCTGTTTGCTGAAAAATGCGACCTTACACCCGACAAAGCATATATTAAAACAGTGGATATGCAGGGCGTTGACTTTAACGATATAACCATTTCTTTAACCTCTGCAACGGGCAAAGAGCTTGTTGCTTATAAGCCCTATATCAGAGGACAAAAGACTCCTATCGATGTTCGTGAGCCTGTAAAACGTCCCTGCGAAATTGAAACCGTTGAGGAGCTTTATATCAACGGCTATCATCTTGAGCAGTATAAACAGCATAACTATCGCCCTGAGGATTATTATCTTGAAGGACTTAATAGGGATGCGGGGGATATCCGTTGCAACACTTCAATGGGTAGACTTTGCCTCAAAAACGGCAAGTTTACTGAGTGTGTTGAATATTGCGACAAGGCTATAAAACGTCTTACAAGCCGCAATCAGCATCCCACCGATACCGAGGCCTTTTATCTTAAAGGTCTTGCGCTGACCTATCTTGAACAGTACGACGATGCTTATGACACCCTTTATCGCGCCGCTTGGAATTATACCCACCGCAGTGCCGCTATGTACGGGCTTGCCTGTCTTGATTGCCGCAAGGGTGACTATGTTGCCGCTCTTGAAAAGCTTGATGAGTCAATTGGACTTAACAAGGGTCACACAAACGCACAAAATCTTAAAGCGGCCGTAAAACGCCACGTTGGTTGCAAATGCGCCAAGGGTTATGCAAAAGAGAATACACAGGACGATTTGCTTGACCTTTTTGCAATGGTTGAATATTCACACTACGCCGATAACAGCAAGGCTCTGGCTCAATTCCGCCTTAAAGCCGACAATTTCATTGACGTTGCCAATGATTATATGAAAGCAGGCTTTTATGAGGATGCCTTGTATGCTCTTCAGCTTGCTGACGACAGTTATCCAATGGTTAACTATTACAAGAGCTATTGCACCGAAAAACTGGGTAAGGACGGCAAGCAGTTGGCAGTATCTGCCGACAGTCTTGATACAGGCTACTGCTTCCCCAACAGAATTGAGGATATTGCAGTGCTTAAAAACGCTTGCAAGTTGAATGAGGCAGGAGCAAATGCCCATTATTATCTCGGTTGCCTCTATTATGACCGCTTCCGCTATGCCGACGCGGCATCTCAGTGGGAGCAGTGCGTTGCACTTGATAACGCACACGGCAAGGCTTGGCGTAATCTGTCACTATATTATTTTGACAAGGCAAACCGCCCTGAAGATGCAAAAACAGCACTTGAGAATGCTCTTAAATTTAAGGGTGACGACCCCCGTCTGCTTCTTGAATATCAGCAACTGCTCAAAAATATGAACTGTTCTATTGATGAGCGTCTTGCAGTGTATGAGCAGTATCCCCAACTGCTAAAAGAGCGTGACGACTGCTACCTTGACAAACTTACTCTTATCTGCCAAAAGGGTGAATTTCAGACTGCTATTGATATGGCAAAGAGCAAGCGCTTCCATATTTATGAGGGCGGTGAGGGCAAACTTACTAAACAGCACGCCTGGATGCATACCCTCTACGGTATGGAGCTTGCCAAACAGGGTGATTTAGCCAAAGCAGAGCAGATGTATCTTGACGGCGTAAATATGCCTAAGTCATACGGCGAGGCAAAAACCTTCTTTAATCAAGAGGCGCATATATTCTATTACCTGGCAAAACTTTGCGAGCAGCAGGGCAGAGCAGAGGATGCCGAAAAGGCATATAAAGAGGCGGCAGTGTATAAAGCGGCAGTTTCGGAATTGTCACTTTTCAGAGCCTTGGCTCTCAGAAAACTTGGGCAAAACGAGCAGGCACAGGCAGTGCTTGATGAAATGCTTGCCTCAGCCAACAACTTTATTGAAAATAAGGACCGCCGTACCTATTACGGCGTTGGCTCACCATCACCGATGCCTTTTGAGTATAATATTGAAAAGGATAATCTTACCGACGGCAATATACTTAAAGCCTTTGCATTGCTTGGTCTTGACAAAGCAGACGAGGCAGAGCAGGCAATGGCAGTGGCAAGAGAACTGAATCCTAACGATTTCAGAATATTTGCCTTTGACCGCATAAAGAATGAATTATAATAAAAAATGACGCTTCAACCGAAGCGTCATTTTTTATATAACTTAAAATACAGTTAGCATAAAGGGTATGGTAACCATAGAAAGCGCGGTGGAAATAAGAGTAAGGGCGGCACCCGTTTCACAGTCTTCGCCAACCATTTTTGGAAATACCACCGTGTTAAGTCCGCAGGGCATAGAATAGACAATCAGTGCAGGCATAACAACGTTGCTTAGTCCGATTAACTTAAATATTGTTACGAATATTGCAGGAATTACGATGAGTCTCAATAAAGCAACAACATAATTAACGGGGTTTTTAAGCAGTTTTGTGAATTTGTATTCTGAAAGAGCCATACCTAAAATAAGCATTGTGCAAGGACCCAAAGGAGCCGATGCAACAGAAAGAAAATTGTTAGCAAAATCGGGCAGATTTAATCCTGAAATACCGATTGCAGAACCTAAAAGGATGGCGATAATAGGTGGATTTATCAGCTTTTTAAAAGATAATTTAGATTTTATAAGCGCGCAGTAGCCAACAGTGTAAAGATACAGGTTTATGGGCAGAGCAAAAAGCAAAACGTTAATTAGCATACTGTCGCCAAAAAGAGCTTCGGTTAAAGGAATACCCATATATCCGCTGTTTGGAACGGTAAGGGAATAGGTATATACCGAACGACGATAGCCGTCACGGGTAAGTATTTTTGAAAGCAAAAATGCAAGGGTAACAATAACAACTACTGCAATTGTTGAACTAAGGATAATATCGTATTTTTCAGTTATGTATTTAACTGTAAAGTTGGTGGAAAAGGATTTAAAGGTTGTGGCAGGCATAAATACCCACACAACCAACGTCGATAAGAATTTTGAACTGTCAGAGTTGATTATACCTGCTTTGCACATGGAAAAACCGATTAAAGCAAAAGCAAAAAGAATGGCAATCTGAAGGAATATTACACTCACGCTTATCACCTCACCGCACAATTATACCACAGCAAGCCACTTTCTTCAACGCTTAAATTCACCCCTCTATATTCCGAAAATATAATGGATAAAGAGGAGGTTTATTATGAATGATTACGTAATATACGCATTGGTGGCAACCCTTGGGACTTGGCTTGTAACGGCATTGGGTGCGGCGGTTGTCATCTTTTTTAAATATCCAAGCCAAAAATGGCTTAATGTAATGCTTGGCTTTGCTTCGGGAGTAATGATAGCCGCAAGCTTTTGGTCGCTTTTGCAGCCTGCCATAGAGGGTGCTGAGGCAACGCTTAAAACACCTGCCTATTTGGTTGCAACAGCAGGCTTCCTGTTTGGAGCAATATTTATGTGGGCATCGGACAAAGTGGTGATTTTTGCTCAAAAAAGAGTAATCAAGGCTCAAACAAATCAACGACTGCACCGCATAATAATGCTTATTCTGTCGATAACCCTTCACAACATACCCGAAGGACTGGCAGTTGGCGTTGCCTTCGGCGCATTGGCAGGGGATGGATATTCCCCCGAAGGACTGATGGGAGCAATATCTGTTGCAGTTGGGATAGGCTTGCAAAATTTCCCCGAGGGTACGGCAGTATCCGTCCCTCTGAGAAGAGAGGGCTTTTCCCGAAAAAAGAGCTTTTTGTTAGGTCAGGCATCGGGTATGGTGGAGCCAATAGCAGGTGTTATTGGCGCGTTGCTTGTGGTTTATATCGAGTCGGTGTTGCCATACGCATTATCCTTTGCTGCAGGAGCAATGATATTTGTTGCCGTCCACGAGTTAATCCCCGAATGTCAAAAAGGACAAGACACTTTTCCGTATTCATCCACAATGGGCATAATATTTGGATTTGCCACAATGATGCTGCTTGATGTAATGCTTGGGTGAATAAGCTCAAGTCCCATATACAAAAAACTGACAACCGACCAAAAGGTCGACTGTCAGTTTGGTGCGGGTGTACAACCCATATTCGAACCAACATTTTGCTATTTATACATTGCCTTAAGGACGCACTTACTCACCACCGTAAAGGCGGTGCAGTGTGCTCTCCGAGGAGGTTAAAGCAAACTGTAAGTTATTCAGCATCATTGATTGCTTCGACAAAAAATTTAGCAATATTTTGCCACTCACTTATAGCTTCGGGAACTTCGTGACTGAAACGAATTACTTTTTCGTCTTTAGTGAAAATCACATAATCACCATCTGTACAAGTTGCAATAACTATGCCTTCCGGCTTTTCTTCGAGCAATTCTTCGTTTTTCAAGCATTCGAAAAATTCAACGGTTGCTTTTATTGACTCGGCATAAGACAAGAAAGTGTATTCATCAGAAAGCAGACCACCATCACTGACTAAGTAATAAGGCAGTATGCTACTGTATATAGAATCTGCTATTGATTCAGCAACCTTTTTAGTCAGTCTTTTGCTGAAATCTTCTTTGCGCTCGGTTTTTATTTTTTTTAAAAAATTAAGAGCTTCTTTGTCTTTTACTATGTATTCCGGTCTGCCTTTTGATTTCAGCTTTTCATATTCTTTAAAAGCTTTTTCTATATACTCGTTTAATGGTCTCGGAGCTTCATCTGTTTCGTCGAGTTCGTAACCTTCGGGATATTTATCCACTACGCAGGCAGGTGAAAGATTTGACCACGAAAGAGCTTTTTCATTTACAAGAATTTCTGCAGTATCCTTATGTATCAGTATTGTGTATCTTCCGCAGAAATCATCGTCAGAAGAGCAATAAACATAAGCTATACCCCCCGAGGGCATATCCTCTTTGAGATAGCAGTCTTGAAGTCCGATACGCTGCAACTCATAAAAAATTGATGTTATTTTCGGTAGGTATCCGCCCAGTGCCTGCATCCTTGACTTTTGCTTTATATCTATAGTTCTGTCATAAGCAATACGGGAAATTCTTTTATGGGGGAAGATGTAGAAATACTGTTCGGCTTCATATCTGCCCTTATCCTGCACCCAGCAGAAATCAACATCAGTAATTCCGTTTTCAATGCAGGCTTTTCTGAAACGGTCAGGTACGCAGATATTATGACAATCCTTTGGTGCAACATTTATTTCATGAAAAGCACTTATTACTTCAAGATATATCTTTTTTCCTATTTCCGTTTCTACAGGAAAAACATCGATTACGGTATTATCCTTGAAATCTTCAGTTTTGATTTCATACCAATCACTTTCAAAATCGGTATATCTTCTCTCATACCAACCACGGGCGCGCCAACCCTGTTCTTTGCAGAAAGCCTCTATTTTATCAAGCACCTCATCTGCATCAGATTCATCCATATCGAGCTCGCTCCACCCGACACAGTCACACTTTTTGCCGAGAGAATGAACGAAATCTATATTTTCCTGATATTTCTCGTCGCCGAATCTGTGATTCTTCTTATCAAGTATCCAAGTTAAATGCTCTTTATAATTCATAATATCACTCATTTCAATTGATATAATTTAATTATACCACAATCAAAGCAACAAAAACAATCATATAAAAACAAAAAATCCGTCGAAACAGTCCACCGGACTGTTTCTCTGTCGCATCTGACGGCGTTGCCGCCATCTGCTCCCATTCCTGGTTCAAGTCCCACATACAAAAAACTGACAACCGACCAAAAGGTCGACTGTCAGTTTGGTGCGGGTGAAGGGACTTGAACCCCCACGTCGTTGACACTAGATCCTAAGTCTAGCGCGTCTGCCAATTCCGCCACACCCGCAAATATATAGAATAGGCCATGCCTTAAGGCACGACCTATTCTTTGGTGCCGGTGATCGGGGTCGAACCGATACGGTATCGCTACCACTGGATTTTGAGTCCAGCACGTCTGCCAATTCCATCACACCGGCAAGTGCCGAATTATAATAACACACTATTTTCAAAAAATCAAGAGCAAATATTAAAATATAGATATTTTTTAATTTTTAAACCTTTCGTTGTACTATAGTTTTCATATAGCACGTGTTCTATATAATTGAAAAAATCAACGGAATCGTTATACAAGAAAGCAGGTGAGAAATCACCGTCATACCGGCCGCAACCGTTGTATCCTTACCAAGCGCGCTTGGAATAACGATAGTATTGAGCCCAAGAGGCATTGCAAGAGAGCAAAGCGCGCAAATATAGATTGGCTCGGAAAGTTCGAGAAAAGATGCTGCAAAAACAAAAAGCAAAGGAATAATAACAAGTCGAACTATTGACACAATGTAAATTCTTACGTTTGTAAAAGTCTTTTTCAGAGAAATCGACGACACCACTACACCGGTAAGAATCATTGCAATCGGCGACATACAATCTCCCGATACGTTTATCAGAGACATAGTCCAGTCGGGAAGGCTGATGTTTAACAGACCGATTACCATACCTATAAGCATCGCTATAAACATAGGATTAACGAAAGATTTCAGGGATTCTTTAAAAGTGTGTTTTTTGTTAGAGTCTGCAATAAGAAGCCTTGGCACTCCCCATACGTATATAAAAATCCATAAAGGAAGGGTAAAAAGCAGGTACTCAAAGAAAATATCAGGAAACAGACTTTTTACAACGGCGTTCCCCATAAATCCAAAATTCGAAAAAGACAATCCGTAAGTATAAATTTTCTGAATGTACTTATCTTTTGTAACTAGTTTGGAGACCAAAATTGCAAAGGGGATGGCAATACACGCTATGATAAAACTTACGGTCAACAGCTTCCACGCAGAACTAATTCGCTCAATGGTGAAATTTTCAATAAACGTGCCCATAACAAGAGCAGGAATGAAGATTGTGTTTTCCAGTTTTGATAAAACCTTAGCGGAGTTTTCAGGCAATACTTTAAGCTTGACAAGTGTGTATCCTATAACGATAAATCCAAAAAGAAAAGCTATCTGGTTTAATGAAGTTGTAAAAATGCTCATTTATTCACATCGCTTACAAGCGATTTTCCCTCCCATTCCTTTGCCGGAGGAACCCCTATAATATCAGCTATTGTCGGTGCTATGTCAAGAATACTTATTCCGCCAAGCTCTTTGCCGGGTACAAATTGCGAACCATAAAAAATCATTGGTATTGTCATATCCTCATCCATATCGCTTCCATGCGCTCTGTCATGTCCGCCGTGGTCTGCTGTTACAATTACGATATATTCTCCGTTTGTTTCTTCGATCACTCTTTTAACATTGCTGACTGCACAGTTAATATAATCAAGATATGCATCGCTCATCCATCCGTTGTCATGACCGCCCTTCTCATCTGTTTCAACCATATAAAGAAACACAAAATCAGGCTTTGCCAACGCAATATAATCAAGCGCTCTATCCGTAAGCATTGCATCTGTATGATCAAAAGAATATGCATTTGTATATCCGGATTCCATAAGAGAACCCGGTCTGGATACATCTCGAAGTGGTTCCCAACCATAATACATAGCAGATACCTTACCCGCATTTTTTAACTGTTCAAACAAACCGTTAATCGGTCGCACCTGTGGCATATAGGTATTAGTGGTCGTACCGTGTCTTTCCGGCGGAACGCTATGAAACATTGACATATGACAAGGAAGGGTAACAGACGGAAATACTGTTCTTGCATCAAAAGTATAAGATGCAATTTTCTTTAGCTCATCAACATAGGGATTTTTGCATTTCAAAAGGCCATCGGGACGCATACCGTCAATAGAGATTAAAATAACCTTGTTATTCATTTTATTACACTTCATTTCTGTTTTAATATCTTATGCCATCAAGGGCAGCATTTCTTAAAGAAATGTGTTTTGAATAATCTTCATAATTAAGCGAAGCTATTGTTAGCATAAGCGCATCACTTACACACATATGCGCTATACGGGCAGATACAGCTTCGACAGGATAATTTTTTTCATCAGCATACACCGAAACTGAATAATCACTCTCTGTATATAAAAGACTCTTTGTGAAACTGGTTAATGATATCGTCGTCGCACCCGCTTGCTTTGCAGAGCGTATTGCATCAACAACTGCTTTTGTTCTTCCACTGTGTGAAATTCCGAACGCAACATCGCCGTTTTTCATATTATTTGCCATAACATTCATTTGTAAAATGTCTGTATAAGCATACGCCTGAACACCAAGCTGAGAAAACCTATAAGCTGCATCAACTGCAACCGCAGAAGATGTACCCACACCGAATATAAAAACGCGTTGCGCTGATGCCAATTTTTTTGCTATTTTATCTATTTTTGAAAAATCAATCATTTGGTAAGTGCTTTTAAGTGTATTTATACCGGAATTAAAAACCTTATTGAAAATCATCTGCGGATTATCGTCTTTATCAAATGGAATGTTATTTTCATTGTAGCCTTCCTTGCCAACTGCAGTAGCCAAAGAAATTTTCAGTTTTGCAAAACCTTCCACACCAATAGATTTGCACATGCGATTAACCGCTGACGGAACTGTACCACAAGCATTTGCAAGTTCTTTCGCAGTCATATTAACAACCTTTTCCGGAAATCCTAAAATATAAGACGCAATCTTTTGCTCCGTTTCTGTAAGGTTATTAAACAAATTATGTATTGTAGCAATAATCATCGTTAACGCCTCGTGTTATTGGAATTGTTTTCTGAATATTGTGTATTTATTAGAATTTATTTCTATTATACTGCAATTCTTTAATCTTGTCAAGCAAAATACAATTTAGTAACCATCACATTGTTAACTGGGTCTTTTTGGGCTGATGATATACCAAGCCTATCGGCTTGGATAAAAAAACACTCGTTCCGAAGAACGAGTGTTTTTTGGGACCGACACTCAAAATGGAACCGGTCTAAAAGCTTGATTTTCTTTACTTTTTCCTGAATATAGTTTTAATTTTACCAATGAAATTTAAAAATTGAGTTTTGCGGGACAAAGAAACAGGTAATTCTCTTTCTTCATCAAGGATATAGGGAAAATCACCTTCAA
>JAFQWE010000012.1 GCA_017407645.1 Clostridia bacterium
AGGGCTTCAATAGAGTAATTACTGCAACCTTGGGCGCAGACGTTAAGAATATGGGTTATGAGTGCTTCTACCTTTGCAACAAACTTCAGTCCATCACATTGAATGAAGGCCTTGAAGAACTTGGTTCATTGACATTCTATGAATGTACTGCTCTTACTCAGGTAGACATTCCTTCAAGCGTGCGCATCATTAACCACCGTGCATTCAAGGGCGCAGGTCTTACCTCTATCGACGTTCCTGATACTGTAACCTATATGGGTTATGAAGTATTTATGAACTGCGCAAGTCTTGAAACTGTTGACATTAGCAGAGGCATATCCTTCCTTAACTCAAGAATGTTCGAAAACTGCACATCATTGAAGACCTTCTTCTATTCAAGCAATATGTGCCGTATCCGTACAAGAGTATTCTATGGATGTACCGCACTTGAGAGCGTTATCTTTGAGGACGCTAATCGGATGTGGGGCTCTTCTGATAAGACCGAGCCTATGATTCACTCTACCGCATTTGACAACTGCAACGGCAATGTTAAGTTGATTGCCGATGCAGGCACTCACGTTGAGGATTATGCTAAGAACTACGGTTTTGTATTTGAAGCAAAATAAAACTTAAATAAACAACAAACCCCTCTTGCCTGACTGAAAGGCAAGAGGGGTTTTTATAACTATTTTAATGCTTTAAAATTACCTTTATAAGTCTTACAACTGCTGAACTTAACACAAGGTTAACAAGCAATTCAAACAAGAAATTAAAGCCTACAAAAGTGATTATTGCATAAAGGAAAATGTTTTGGTCACCTGCGCCCTGCACGATAAAATCGGTGAAAAAGGTAAAGCAGCCAAGCAAAAACACGCCTGTATTAACTACGGGGCAAACAACTGCTGAAGTTAACACCGCCAAAAGCTTGCTGCGTTTTTCAAGCAGCTCATACACAAGGCCTGCAAAAAAACCGCAAGCGGTACCCTTTAACAAAACTGTGATAATTGTGCCGTGAACACTGATACCCATAAAGAGTGCCGCATCACCGCTGAGAAGCACTGCAGCGCCAAACACAAAGCCTAACCAAGCGCCTATATATTTGCCGCAGGTGGCGGCGCCTATAACAATAGGAATAAGCACCAGTGACACCGAAAAGGTGCCAAAGCGAATAGTAGAGCCTAACATCTGCAACACGACCACCAAAGCGGTAAGTGCCGCGCCTAAAGTTATAAGCTCAATCTTTCTTTTTGAATTTTCGTTCATAATAAATACCTCCGATACTGCCCATATAGGTGCAGTTCATAATATTTACAAAAGAATATCAGTCAGTATTCTTTTTATAAATCAAATAAAGTCCGTCAAGGAGCAGGTTATCGTCAAGTATAACCTCTCGCTCGCAATATGCGGTTACGCCCTCTGCCAAGCCGCCGGTGGCAACAAGAGTTGCAGGTGAGCCAAGCTCTGCCTCCATACGCTTTGCCATACCGTCAAGCATTGCGGCGGCGCCAATTACCAATCCCGAACGCATAGAGTCAACGGTGTTGGTGCCGATAACTCTGTCGGGTGCAGAAATATCAATATAAGGAAGCTGTGCAGTGTTGCCTGCCAAGGCTTCAAGAGTTGTGCCAAGTCCTGCAGCAATAGCACCGCCGAGGAAGACACCGCCTTTATCAATCACACTGATTGTGGTAGCGGTACCCATATCGCAAACTATACAAGGCAAGGGATACTTTGCCACTGCGGCAACGGCACCGGCAACCATATCGGCGCCAAGCTGAGCAGGATTATCAATGCGGATATTAAGACCCGTCTTTACACCGGGGCCAATTGCAAGAGGAGTGATGCCCGTCAATTTTTTGATAGCCTTTTTCATATTTGAGCCAACGATTGGCACAACCGAGCTGATAATAGCCCCCTCTATACCGTCGGGCGCAAGGTTATTAAGAGCAAGTATATCCTTAATATCAATGGCGTACTGGTCGGCGGTAAGGCGTCTGTCGGTAGAAAGGCGGGACGTAAATTTAAGCACGTCGCCCTTATACGCGCCGAGAGTTATGTTAGTATTGCCTATATCAACGGTGAGAATCACTGCAAAATCCCCTTTACATCTTTGTTACATAGATAGTATACCTCTTTTTTTAAAAAAAGTAAATATCCTATTTGTATTGACTATAAGCCGTTAAAAAGGTATAATTTGTGCAAAACGACCTTATTTTTGGGGGTATGCAGAGGGTTGCCTCTGATTTTGCTATGAAAAAGAATGATATTGTAAAAATTGAAATAACGGGTATGTCACACGAGGGTGTGGGTATCGGCAGAGTGGATAATATGGCAGTTTTTGTGCGAGGCAGTGCCGTCGGTGATACTGCAGAGGCGGTTATCATCAAGGTGGCAAAAAACTATGCCGTAGGTAAGCTTTTGTCGGTTATTACTCCGTCCAAAGACCGCATTGACAATGACTGCCCTGCCTTTCCCCGTTGCGGAGGATGTGTCTATCGCCACATAAGCTACTCCGCCGAGGCAGAGATTAAGCGTCAAAGGGTTTCCGACTGCCTGAAAAGGATTGGCGGTATTGATTTTACTCCCGATGCCACAGAGGTTGGTGAGGAGTCGGGCTATCGCAACAAGGCTCAGTACCCCGTTGGTGACGATGGCAAAGGTTTAATTGCAGGCTTTTATGCCAATCACTCCCACCGCATTATTGATTGCGGTGAATGTGCCTTGCAACCTCCTATTTTCAGCAAGGTTGTTGACTGCGTTAAGGCTTTTTTAACCGAAAAATCCATCACCGCTTATAACGAAACAAGCGGCAAAGGTCTTGTGCGCCACATATACATCCGACAAGGCGCCGTCACCAAGGAAATGATGGTTTGCATTGTTATTAACGGCAAGGATTTGCCTCACGGAAATGAACTTGTCAGACGACTTCTTGAAACTGTTGGTGATGACCTTAAAACTGTGGTACTGAATATTAACACCGCCGACACAAATGTTGTTATGTCAACCAACTGCAAGGCTATTTACGGTGACGGTTACATCACCGACCTGCTTTGCGGTGTTAAGGTGCGCCTTAATCCCCTCTCCTTTTATCAGGTCAATCACTCTATGGCAGAGCGACTTTATAACAAGGCGGCAGAGTTTGCAGGAAAAGGCGGCACTTTGATTGACCTTTACTGCGGCGCAGGCACCATTGGTCTTTCTATGGCAGACAGATTTGACAGAATTATCGGTGTTGAGGTTGTTCCCGAAGCAATTGAGGATGCAAAATTCAACGCCGCCCAAAACGGCATTTCAAATGCACGATTTATTTGTGGTGACGCTTACGCGGCCGCAAAGCAACTGCACGACGAGGGTATAAATCCCGACGTGGTGCTTGTTGACCCCCCTCGAAAAGGATTAGAAGATGGGCTCCCCCGTCATATTGCCGAGAATATGTCACCTGACAGGGTGGTATACGTCTCTTGCGACCCTGCCACTATGGCACGTGACGTTAAGGCTTTTGAGGAGTGTGGATACAAGCTGACAGAGTCTGTACCTTTTGATTTGTTTCCGAGAACAGCTCATGTGGAAAGTTGTGTTTTGTTATGCAAAACACAGTGATATAAATTCTTAAAGAATTTGCGATATATACTTATGTATGCGATATATCAACGATGCGATATGTCCCTTCGGGACGCGTAAATGCAAGGAGTTAGAAAATGAGCGAAATTAAGCGTTGCCCCAACTATAAAAAATGTGGCGGATGTCAACTGCAAAATATGGATTATGACCGTCAGTTGCGGTTTAAACAGGCTCAGGTAGTAAAATTGCTGGGACGGTTTCATCGCGTCAGCAACATAATCGGTATGGAAAATCCCACCCACTATCGCAACAAGGTGCAAGCCGCATTCGGTCAGCGCGGAGGCCAGCTTATTTCGGGTGTCTATCAATCCTCCACCCACAAAATTGTGCCTGTTGACGACTGTATGATTGAGGATGAAATTGCCGATAAAATCATTGTTACTGTGCGCAAATTGGCACAAAGCTTTAAGCTACGGGCTTTTAATGACACCACTATGAAGGGATTTTTGCGTCACGTTCTTGTTAAGCGCGGATTTAAAAGCGGTCAGGTTATGGTGGTGCTTGTGACTTCAGGGGGCGATTTTCCATCTCAGCGTTCATTTGTAAATGCCCTGCTTGGCAGACACCCCGAAATTACCACCATCGTGAGAAACATAAACGAAAAGCACACAAGCCTTGTGCTTGGCGCAAAAAGTCAAGTGCTTTTTGGCGACGGTTATATTGAGGAAGAACTGTGTGGCAAAACCTTCAGAATCAGCCCCAAGGCTTTTTATCAGATTAACCCCACCCAAACACAGATTTTATATGAAACTGCAGTGGATTTTGCAGGGCTTGACGGTTCTCAATCGGTTATTGATGCCTACTGCGGCACGGGTACAATCGGCATTATTATGTCTGACAAGGCAGGCAGTGTGATGGGTGTTG
The DNA here is from genome assembly GCA_017407645.1 of Clostridia bacterium. Classification (GTDB taxonomy): domain Bacteria; phylum Bacillota; class Clostridia; order Oscillospirales; family Acutalibacteraceae; genus RGIG2206. The sequence continues at coordinate 4,465 of JAFQWE010000012.1, forward strand.
AGCTTAATCCCGATGCCGTTGAGGATGCCAAATTCAACGCCAAGAAAAACGGAGTGGACAACATCAAATTTTATTGCGCCGATGCAGGCGATTTTATGGTAGAACTTGCTCAGCGCAAACGTAAAGTTGACGTTGTAATCACCGACCCTCCAAGAGCAGGATGCAGTCGCGACTTTTTGGAAAGTGTGGTAGCTCTGTCTCCTAAAAAAGTGGTTTATATCTCTTGCAACCCTGTTACTCTGGCACGAGATTTGGGCTATATAACTCGCAAAGGGTATAAGGTTGCAAAAATTCAGCCTGTTGATATGTTCCCTTTTACAGAACACGTGGAGTGTTGTGTTTTGCTGTGCAAAACATAAAATAGTTTGCATTTTAAATAATATATTTGTTGATTGGGTTGCTTGAGGATGATATCATTTACTCAAATAAGGCAAGGAGGCAATCGCTATGGCAAGTGACCGCAGAATTATACTTAAGCAGTTTGAAGATAATGCAGAGTTAATTGAATCCCGTCTTAACGATACAATAGAAAAGGTGCGCAAAGGGAATTTTGACCTTGAAATAACCATTGACGGCAAAGCAGTATGCGATGCAAAAATCACCGCTACCCTTTTGAATCACGACTTCAGACACGGTGCCAACATTTTTATGCTTGGTGAGTTTGGTGAGGATGAAGCCGCCGAGCAAAACTACCGCGAGCGCTTTGCAGAGGCGTTTAACCTTGCCACTCTGCCCTTTTATTGGTCTGATTTAGAGCCCGAACAAAACAAACCCCGTTTTGACAAAGACTCACCAAAAATTTACCGCCGTCCTGCCCCCGATTTGTGCCTTGAATTTTGCAAAGAGCACAATATTGAGCCTAAAGCCCACATCCTTACATACGATTATTGGGTGCCAAAGTGGGTGCCCACAGATGACGTGGATGAAATAAAAGGGTTGTATGAAATCCGTTACAAACAGCTTGCAGACCGCTATGCCCAACAAATCAAAGGGTGGGAGGTTATTAACGAAACCCTGTTCACCCACGGCGACACAGCATTCTATTATGACGACAACTACGTTGAGTGGTGCTTTGAAAAGGCAGAGGAGTATTTTCCCAACAACACCCTTATAATCAATGAAGCCACCGAAAGCGCGTGGAGCAGATTTATCGGCAACCGCAGTCAATATTTTATGCAGATTGAGCGTGCAATTGCCAATGGCAGTCGAATTGACTGCATCGGCTTCCAGTACCACCAATTTCACAAGCGTGAGCTTGAAGAGGAAAAGACCAAATTTACCTATAATCCTCTCAACCTTTATGCCAATATGGATAAGTATGCCCAGTTTCAAAAGCACTTTCAGCTTACCGAATTGACCATTCCCGCCTATTCAAACGACGAAGAAGATGAGGCTATTCAAGCCGAGATTTTAACTTGGCTTTATAAGGTTTGGTTTAGCCATCCTAATATGGAAGCCATAATTTATTGGAATTTAATTGACGGCTACGCCGCCTTTGCTCCCAAAGGTGATATGACCGCAGGTGAAAATTATTATTTTGGCGGTCTGCTCCGTTTTGACGGCTCGCCAAAGCCTTCCTACTTTGCTATAAGGGATTTGTTTAAAAAGACCTGGCACACCCGTTTTGAAGGCAAAACCAACGGTGATGGCAGAGTTAATCTGCGTGGCTTTTACGGTGAGTATGACGTGACCGTTGAGGTTGACGGCAAAGTTTACTCGGTCAAAGCAGACTTGCATAAAGGTAGAAATAAACTTAAGATTGAATTGTGATTTTTAGGGAATGGGCTTATCCATTCCCTTTTTGCATATAAAAAAAGACAGACCGTTAGGCGTTGTATCCTTACGGGTACAACGCCTAACCTCTGCCTTTATTCTTTTGCGCCAATCTTCCATACACCGCGGCAAGCACTGCATCCATCCGTTTCCTTTATATCAAAGCAAATTCGTTGTTTTGTTTGTTCATTTGCATTTTAACTTATTCTTTAGATTAAAACAGGGTTTTTGCCTGTTTTCTCTTGATTTTGTGTAAAAAAAGCTTGTTTCATTTGTTGATTTTTCTACTGTATATGTTACAATCAAATAAAGAGGTGTTTAAAATGAAGAACACGTATGAATATCAAAAAGAAAGAGCCAAATTTGTGTCACCCTCTATGTCATTTGACGGAGGTGACTATGAGGCGTGGAAAGGGCTTGCCAGAGAAAAACTGCACGACCTTTTGGGTATGGACAAGTATGTTTGCCCCCACACCCCTGCTACCATTGAGTATGACGTTCAGCAAGAGGGATTTCGTGAAATCCGCTTTTTGATGGAAACGGAAGAAGGCTACTTTGTGCCCTGTCACCTGTGGTTGCCTGACGGAATTGAGCATCCCCCTGTGATAATCTGCTTGCAGGGTCATTCCCCCGGAATGCATATTTCTATGGCGCGACTAAAATCCCCCAACGAAGCACGTTTAATTGAAAACGGTGACAGAGATTTTTGCGTGCGCGCCGTTAAAGAGGGATTTGCCGCCGTTGCACTGGAGCAACGTAACTTTGGCGAATTGCAAGGTGAAGGCAAATGTCTTGACTCATCCTTGACCGCTCTGCTTTACGGCAGAACTACAATTGGTGAGCGTGTTCACGACGTAAAAGTGTGCATTGATACCTTGGAAAAGCAGTTTGCAGACCTTGTTGACACTGAAAAAATTTGCTGTATGGGCAATTCGGGCGGTGGCACTGCAACCGCCTACGTTGCGGCGTTGGAGGACAGAATCAAGTTGGCAGTGCCCTCTTGCGCTATGTGTACCTACAAAGATTCTATCGTTGATTTGGAGCATTGTTCTTGCAACTACGTGCCAAGAATTGCCGAGTTTTTTGATATGGGTGATTTAATGGCTATGGCGGCTCCAAAGGCTTTTATACAAGTAAGCGGTCTTGAAGATAATATTTTCCCCATTGACGCTGCAAAATCTGTTTTTGAAAAGGGCAGTTTAGCCTATGAGCAGTTGGGTGTTAAAGACCGCACCGCCTTGGTAATCGGCAATGGCGGTCACCGATTCTATGCAGATGACACTTGGCCGCTAATTCACAAAATATTGGGATGTTAAAGGTTGATTTTATGAAAAATATAATTGTAACCGAACAAATGATGGGTGATAACGCTACTCCCATCCTTGAAAAAATAATTTCAGATGCGCCCGACGGTGCTACCATAACCTTTGAGGCAGGCACCTATAATCTTGCCACCACTGTTATGATAGAGGGCAAAAAAGACCTTACCCTTCAGGGTAACGGCGCCACCCTTGCTCCCTATTTCACTCGCGAAACAGGTGCCGAGGACGGCGCAGGCGTTTTTGAACTGCTTAACTGCAAAAACCTTGTTATACGTGGGTTTGAGGTAGCATCCACAGTGCCTGCAAACACCGCAGGCGTAATTGTCAACTCTACCGAGGATTACGTAGACGTTAGGCTTAACACCGACACCCCCTTTACAGGTAAAGAGCTTATTATTGACGGTATGATTTTTGAGGGTGATTGGTGGCCTAAAGGCTACCATTGGGCAGAGGCTCAGTTTGACCCCAAACAGCGCACCGTAATTGCAGGGGAAATCCCCTGCTCTGCTCCTAAAAAACTTAACTGTCCCCACGAAATGCTTGACGAAAAAACCGTGCGTGTTTATACCAAAGAATACAAATGGCAGCAGTATTCAGCAAGCGTAAAAAATCTTAAACCCGGTATGCTTTGCAACGTTTCACACACCTATTACGGCTTGGTTGCCTTCGTTTTCAGACAGTGTGACACGGTACTTATTGAGGACGTGACAATGTCGAACTATGCAGGCTTTGGATTTTTGATTTTACCTCATTGCCACGATTTTACCTTCAGACGATTAAAAACGATGCCCACCGACCGTAGCCGACAGCCCTTTGCCCTTAACAGTGACGGCATTCATCTGACGGGACTGTCGGGCCAGCTTGTTTTGGAAGATTGCGAAATGGATTGCATTGGCGATGACAGATTGAACGTTCACACACAGGTAATGACAGTTGCCTCTTTGTGTGAAAATAAAATGAACATAATTTATGACAAGATTAACGGCAGAATTTCGCCCTATTGGTCAGAGGCAGGGGACCGTCTTCGCATTTATAACCCCGAAACCTTGGAGTTTAAAGGTACGGTTACCATTGTAAGTTCTGACTGCGGTGATATTACCCTTGCTCCTAACGACGTTGATATTAAGGTTGGCGACTACATTACCAACGATAAATATTACCCCGACGTAACTATCCGCAATTGCGTCTTTTCACATAACAGAGGCAGACAGCTCTGCTTGCAAGGTTCAAACAAAGTGTTGATTGAGGATTGTAAGTTTATAACCGCCGCTTCCTGCTCACTATACCTTTCCTCTGCCTTTGATTATTGGATGGAAGCAGGTCCTCTGGCAAACGTTACGATTAGAAACAACCTCTTCCACGACTTGACCGGTGAAATAATTAGTGAGCGAAGCACCATTCTTGTGCAGATAAACGGCGCACGTCATCAAAACATTCCTCCCGTTCACAAGAATTTTTTGATTGAAAACAACCGCTTTGAAAACATCTGCGTTCCTCCAATTATTGTTAAACTGACCGACGGCGTAACCATACGCAATAATCAGTTTATAAACTGCAACAAAGAATTTGATAACGTTAGATTTGAAAATTGCACAAACGTGGTTTGCGAAAATAACACTGTAATTGAATAACAAAAAAATCCCGATTTAATCGGGATTTTTTTATTCAGAAAAACTTTTTAGTCAATAACCTTGATGCTGTTGATAACGGGTTGATTATCAAAAAGAACGGTGCCGTTGCCGTCTACAACAGGAGTTTCGGTAGCAAGGCGGTCAACGATTTCTATGCCCTTGGTAACGTAGCCAAATGCGGCATAACTACCGTCAAGATGCGGTGAATCCTTATGAACAATAAAGAACTGACTGCTTGCACTGTTGGGATCATTGGAACGTGCCATAGAGATTACGCCGCGCTTGTGGGATATATCGTTTTTAACGCCGTTGGCAGTAAATTCACCCTTAATTTCATTATCGGAACCGCCTGTGCCGTTGTGGTCGGGGTCACCGCCCTGAATCATAAAGCCGTTAATTATGCGGTGGAAGGTAAGTCCGTCATAAAAGCCGTCTTCTGCAAGGGTGCAGAAATTTTCAACGGTGATGGGCGCTGTGTCGGCGTCTAATTCAAGTTCGATTTTGCCGTAATCCTTAACGTCGATTACAACGTGATGGGTGCCCTTTGAATAGTCGGTTTTGCCCGTTTTGCTGGGATTGGCAAATGAGCCCTCTTCACCGCAAGCGGCGAAGCAAAAAGCCATAATAAAACAAAGAGTAAGTGCTAAAAATCTTTTCATAATAAAAGTCCTTTCGGAGATTTTTGTAGTGTTAAATGTATTTTAGCACATTGTGGCGGCAAAATCAACAAAAAGCAAAAAATAAACGAAAAGCGGGCGGATAATATCCGCCCCTACAATTTTAATTGCACCTTCATTTTAATAATTTATTCTAAATATATTTTATTCTTATAGGCTTATTGAATTTTTTAGCAAAATCTATCATAGACTTTGTCCCTTTGCTTCTTCCATCCCAAAAGCAGATAATATAATCAGCTACCTTTGCCATAGTTTCATTTCTTTTAGGCCCTGCGCTTTTTCCAAACCGTTCCCAATCTGCAGGATGTTTTTCAACATTATAATCATTTTCAAGCGCAAATTGTTCGCCCAATTTGTCAGCACCCCTACAATCGCCTGAAACAAAAACCAACTCATACTCTTTTTCTATCCTGTTAATACATTTTTGTATAAATGCTTTTGCTTCTTCGTAATCATTATAATTTCTGCTACCTGCAACCAGCACTTTTTTAATCATAACATTCACCTCAACAATATTTTACTATCAATTGATAGTAAAATCAATACTATTTTTTGATAGTACATATACTTAATTTAGAGGTGAAAAGGTATGTACTATTCAAGACTAAAAGACTTGCGTGAAGATAATGATTTGGTTCAAAAACAAATTGCCGACGTTCTTGGAATTGACCAAAGGGTATACAGCAATTACGAAACAGGAAAAAGAGAAATACCCACGCGCCTCGTTGTAATGCTTGCTAAATATTACAAAACCTCAACCGATTATATCCTTGGGTTAACCGATAAGCCCTGATTCCTATACAAATTCAATCGTCCCAACGGGACATACCGACATTATTTATTTTTAACCAATATTACTGTTTTTTAAAAAATTTACAAAATTCTCTACATTTATTCGGTCCAAATGCTTTTTATAATAAACATATGCCGTTTGACGTTCATCAAAATCTGTAACCTGCAAAAAGGTTGCATTTGAATTTTTATTGAGACGGCGGTCAAGAGATAAACCTATGCCAGCTTCAACACATTTATAATAGCAGGATGCATCGTTGGTCTGAACTATAATATTAGGTGTAAATCCCGCTTTGTTGCAGGCTTTTAAAAGCATTCGGTACAAGCAGGTATCTTCACCCATAGAGATAAAATACTGACCGCTCAACTGACTAAGCCGCAAAGGCCGATTGGCAAGAGGACTGTCGGCAGGCGCCTTAATACCAATATTAAAGCTGCACAGTTCAAACCGTTTAAAATCAATATAGTTATCTGTTATTTCATCAATGATTATATCGTATTTATCGTAATCTGTTTCATAAAAATCAAAAGAGGTTTTAAACCTGACCGACGGAAACTTTTTATTGAATTTTATAATCTCGTCAGTAACTATAGCCCTCATTGTGCGAATAAGTATGTTGATTTCAGAATCGTCCGTTTCATTGACAGCAAGGTCTAAGGCAACCTGCTCTAACTCGTCAAAAACAACACATAGGGATTTTTGAAGCCGTCTGCCGTTTTCGTTAAGCACAATACGGTTGGCTTTTCGGTCAAAAAGAGAGCATCCCAACTCTTTTTCAAGGCGCTTTATTGATGCAGAAACAGATGATGAAGGAACCATATATTTTTCTGCAGTTTTTGCAAAGTTTTGATTTTTTGCGCTTTCAAAAAAATATTTTAACTGTAATAATTCCATATCAACACCCCTTTTTTAATATTAGCATACTTTTAAAGTTGGTGCAAGCATATTTTGCAACATTGTTTACAAGAGTGTAGCCTATTGTTATAATAACTATAAAGATTGCAGTTATATAAACTGCGTTTTTGTAATTTTATACAAAAGGAGAACTGTTATATGAAAAGACGCATCCCGAAAATGCTTGCCTTAGTCTTGTCACTGATTATGCTGGTTGTAGCATTGCCCGTAACCTCTTTGGCAGCAAGTGAAACCGCAAAAGAGATATTCTCTTACGGTGCAGGCACTTTTGCCCTTGAGGATTGGACGGCTACCAATAACACACCGTCATTATCCACAAGCGGTTATTTGAAGTTGTCACAAGACAACAACAATAAATACGCTACCGTTACATACAAAGACACTTATGATTTAACCAACGGTTTTGAGATGACCTATTCTGCAAAAGGCAGAAAGAGCTTTAACAATATTTATGAAGGCAGTTATTACGTTGGTGTTAAAATCGGCAACCTTACTCTTGCTATGGACCAGTACGTAAAGCCCACCATTATGGTTGACGGCACAGTCAAAACCAAAGGCAGTGCCATAATCACCTATTCATCAAATGCTGATATTAGTACTTGGCTTTCTAACACCGAACTTAACTATGGCAGTGTTAATTATACCGTCAGCTATGATGCAGACAGCAAAAAAATTACCTATGCCAAATATCACGACAGCACAAAGGCTTTTGAAATTTCTTACACCGATAGCGAAGGTCTTATTGATGTATCAAATGCCGCCATTGCACTTTATCATCACAACAGTTACGGCTTTAACGCCACCTATTATTCTATTGACCTTGCCGTTGAGCCCGGCGCTCCCGACATTTCGACCTTGCCCGGCGGTAAGTGCGGTGACAACGCAATCTGGGGCTTTGACGAGGCAACGGGCACCCTTTACATTGACGGTGAGGGCGCTATGTACAATTTTGTTAACGTAGGTGAGATTGCACCCTGGAGCGCCGAATACCGCACCAAGATAACCAAGGTTGTTATCGGTGACGGCATTACCTATATCGGTAACCGTGCCTTTAAGGGCCATAACCGAATCACCGAGGTTAAATTCGGTAAGAGCGTTGAGCGTACAGGCTACGAGTGCTTCTATCTGTGCAATAAGATGACAAAGATAGAGCTTAACGAGGGCTTGCAATATATGGGCTCATTGCTTTTCTATGGCTGTACAGGACTTACACAAATAACTATTCCCTCAACTGTGACCAGACTTGAACACCGCGTATTTAAAGGCTCAGGTCTTACCTCTGTTGTAGTTCCCGACACCGTAACCTATATGGGCTACGAGGTGTTTATGAACTGCACAAATCTTGCTGAGGTAGATTATACCGAAGGCGTATCAATGCTTAGTCCTTGTGTATTCCAAAACTGCACGTCTTTGACAAGCTTTATCTTTACCGACAATATGTGCCGCATTCGTTCAAATGCCTTTGCAGGCTGCACAGCGCTTGAAAGCGTATATTTTGAGGATGATACAATGATGTGGGCTTCCTCTAACGGACAAGAGCCACGCATTCATTCAACTGCATTTGAGGGCTGTAACTCAACCCTTCAGCTTATTGCTACCAAAGGCAGCCACGTTGAAACCTATGCAACCAACAAGGGCTTTACCTTTGTTGACAAGGCTGTTTATGATGCCGAAAACACTGAGCCCGAGCCTGAGCCCGAACCAGAGCCCGAACCAGAGCCTGAAAAATTTGTAATTCCCTTCTCAAAAGGCCTTAATATCACAGGTTTGGATACCTTCTTATCTGACAATGAGTATGGCTTCTTTGAGGATGCTTTAAACGTTTTAACAACCGCATCAACCTATTCTAACATAAAGTCCAAAGGTTTTGATTACGTTCGTATTCCCGTTAACTTCTATACCGTTTATTACGAAGCACCCACAGGAAATTATGGTTATACTTCAGAACAAATAATGCAAAGCGTTGACAAGGCAATAGAGTATGCATTTAATAACGATTTGTACGTAATGCTTGACTTCCACGGTTGGTTCTATATCGGTCAGGAATATGATGACTACCAGCAATTCCTCAATTGCTGGACTCAGGTTGCCGAAAGATACAAGGATTATTCCGATAAGCTCTGCTTTGAGTTGCTTAACGAGCCTTGGTACACTGACGGCGCACCCCAGAAATATTTGTGGGACAGCAAACTAAACGAAATGCAAGCAGATGCTATCGAAATCATACGCAACACAGGTTCAAACAACACCAAGCGCCTTATCGTATGCTGCACCGCAGACGGTAACAAGGCTTGGAAACTTGAAAAACTTGAGCTTCCCGACGATCCTTATCTTGCCGTTGCAATTCACGAGTACGAGCCTCATGCCTTCACCCACCAGAACTTCTCTTGGGCAGGTTTGGGCGGTCAGACAACCTCATTGTCTGCGGCAGGCGGCTGGAACGCAGTAAACTATGACTTCAGTATGATTGAGTCGTTTATGAAAGAAACAGGCATTCCCGTTATCCTTAACGAATTTGGTATGAACCTTTCGAAAGCAAGTTCTGCAGACGTTACAACCTATCTTAGCGGCATAACTAAACGCTGCAAAGACCTCGGCATTGGCTGGGCTTATTGGGGCTATCACAGCTCCGGCTATAACTCACAGGGCAATATGGCTCTTTACCGTAAGAACAACTATTGGGGCTCGATGACTTGGGACCAGACTGCTCTTGACGCTCTTTTCTCTACTTATCAAGATTAAGTATATAAAAGCAGTGCAATCCAAACGGATTGCACTGCTTTTTGATTTTTATTGTGCTTTATCTGTTATTATCCATTGCGTCAACATGCTCGTTACGGTCGCGGAAGAGCAACGAAATGCACCATACTCCTGCAAGAGCAACAAGGGTATACACGATTCGGCTTAAGAGTGCGGTTTGTCCGCCAAAAAGCCATGCTACCAGGTCAAATCTGAAAAGTCCGATACTGCCCCAGTTGAGAGCACCGATAATAGTAAGCACCAATGCGGTTCTGTCAAGCATCTGTTTCAACTCCTTTTTAGGCTCAAAAGTAGTTTTTACAGATTTTATTTTTTTATTCAGATTTTTTCAATTAAATAGTTCAGGGGTTGTATTTGCCACTGCTTACCCTCAAATTCAAAGGACGCTTCTTTTTCGGTACGATTAACGGCAACAAGTATGCGGGACTTATTCTTTTCGCGAAGATAGGCTATCACTCCGTCTTCGGCATAAAGGGTGGTAAATGAGCCGCCTGCAAAGGCTTCGTTATGCCTTGTTTTGCCAAGTTTTTTATAAAAAGCAAGCAAATTCTTGTCTTCCTTGCCCCAAGGATAGCCCATTCGGTTAAAGGGGTCGCGAAGTCCTTCACAGCCCGCCTCGTCACCATAATAAAGTGAGGGTATACCGGGCAAGGTGTACTGCAATACTGCCGCCAATTTTAGCAAGGCTTTGCCCTGTTTTATCTGCTCACAGCCAAGTTGAACAGAGGACTGTCCCTCACGATTAAGGCTTAAGGGGGCGCCGCCAAGCACCGACAAAATACGCTCGGTATCGTGGGTGCCGATGTGATTCATCATAGAATTAAGGGCAGGGGGCGGATAGTTGCAAATTATAGTTTCTATTACATCTTTTAGCCTCTTGGCATCACCGCCAAGCAAGAAGTCAATAATGCCGTTTCTGAAAGGATAATTCATTACCGAATCAAGCTGCTTGCCAAGAAGAAAACGACGTCTTCCGCCGTAACTGATTTTGTTGGATGCATCCTCCCACACCTCACCAAGAAGCAGTGCGTCAGGCTTTTCGGTCTTTATAGCAGTACGGACTTTATCCAAAAAGCAGTCGGGCAATTCGTCGGCAACGTCAAGCCGCCAGCCCGATGCACCAAGGCGCAACCAATGGCGCAAAACGCCATTTTCACCGCAGATAAATTCGGTAAAGGATTCATCCTCTTCTACCGTTTCGGGAAGTGACGGTACACCCCACCAACAACTGCATTTATCGGGCCAACGGTCAAATTTAAACCAGCTTGACCACTTGGAATTTTGAGAGTTATAGGCGCCGTCCTCTTCATATCGGCGGTATTTGTTGTAGTACCGGCTGTCGTCACCTGTGTGAGAAAAAACGCCATCCAACACTATATCAATTCCATATTTTTTAGCCTCACTGCAAAGGCGGATAAAATCCTCCTCAGTACCCAATGAAGCGTCAATTTTCATATAATCCGCCGTGTTGTAGCGATGATTGGAGTGAGCCTCAAAAATAGGATTAAGATAAATTATGCTAACGCCCAAATCGGCAATGTAGGGCAGTTTTTCGATTACACCCTGCAAATCGCCGCCGTAATAATCGTTGCAAAGGGAGTTGACTCCGTTATTTTGCCGCCAGGCAGGTTGGCTATACCAATCCTCAACTATATAGCGGTCGGTGGGCACGTTTTCTTTTGGTGTGCCCGAATTACAAAAGCGGTCGGGGAAAATTTGATAAATAAGTCCGCCGAAATATTTTTCGTTTACCTCAAAATCAGGGTCGTAGACGGTAAGCTGCCATTCTTTGCCCTTGTCGGTTATATCACCCTTGCCGTCACCAACTTGGGTGATTACGTTGCGGCGCCAATTGCCCTCAAACTCGAAACTGTACCAATACAAATCGGCTTTTGTGGGGGTGAAATAGGCAACCCATCGGTTAAATTCATCATTCACCTTTTCTTGCCACACCATTGGCACCCACAGGTACTGCTCGGAATCGGAACGGATTTTAAGCCAAGCATCGCAACAGTTACATCCGTCGTGAAGCAAAAGCGAAAAACGCAGACCGTCACCCGCTTTAACGGGGACAGTCTGCGAAATATAAAACGTTGAACGGTTATCAAATACCTCGTTCATTATCTGTCAACCTTTTTCATGTTCCAAATGTCGCGGCTGTAATCCTCTATCAATCGGTCAATAGAGAATCTGCCTGCATTGGCTATATTTTTAAGTGACATCTGTGACCAACGGGCAGCGTCACTGTAAAGGTTGCTTGCTTTGTTTTGCGCATTGCAGTAATCGGCAAAATCGGCAAGCACCATATAATGATCGGAGCCCATAAGATTGTCGGCTATTGAACCAAAGCTTACTCCACCAAAATCGCGGCGCAAGAAGTCAACTGCCTCGCGAATTGTGGGGTTGTTGGCATAATAGTCACCGGGGCGGTAACCCTGTGCGCGCAGACGGTCAACCTCGTGAGCAAGCATACCGAATATTATAATATTATCGTCACCCACTGCTTCGTGTATTTCAACGTTTGCGCCGTCCTCGGTGCCCAAGGTAACTGCGCCGTTAAGCATAAGCTTCATATTGCCTGTGCCCGATGCCTCGGTGCCTGCAAGAGAAATCTGCTCGCTTATATCGGCGGCAGGCATAAGTAATTCTGCCATAGTTACGCGGTAATCCTCAACATAAATTACGCGCAGCTTTTCGCGTACTTGTGGGTCGGCATCTATCATTTTGCCAAGCTTGCAGATGAACTGAATAATCTGCTTTGCAAGATAGTAGCCCGATGCTGCCTTTGCACCGAAAATGTAGGTTTTGGGGGTAAAGGGTGCATTGGGGTTATTCTTTATAAACAGATAGTCACTGACAATGTGCAAAGCGTTAAGGTGTTGACGTTTATACTCGTGCAAACGCTTAACCTGAACGTCAAAGATGCTGTCAAGATTTACGTCGCCGTAGCCTGCGCCCTTAAGATAATCGGCAAAGCGCTTTTTGTTGTTGCGCTTAATGGCTGAAAGTTTTTCAAGCACTGCACTGTCGTCGGCAAAATCGTTAAGCTTTGCAATCTGTGGCAGGTCAAGCACAAAACCGTCACCGATAAGTTCGGTAAGGAACTTGGTCAATTCAGGGTTTGCCTGACAAAGCCAACGGCGGTGTGCGATACCGTTTGTTACATTGGTGAATTTTTCGGGCATCAATGAGTAAAAATCACTGAAAACAGTATCCTTAAGAATGTCGCTGTGCAAACGGGATACGCCGTTAACCTTGTGGCCTGCGGCAACCGAAAGATTTGCCATTTTTACCACGCCCGACTCAACAACTGCAGTGCGTGATGCAAGACCCCAGTCCCCTGTTTGCTCAATAACTTTGTCACGGAAACGGCGGTCAATCTCTTTAGTAATCTGATAAATTCGAGGCAAGCGGTGACGGAACATATCCTCACCCCAGCACTCAAGAGCCTCTTTCATAACGGTGTGGTTGGTGTATGCAAGGGTGCGAGACACAATGTTCCATGCATCATCCCATGTGTAGCCACACTCGTCAAGCATAAGACGCATAAGCTCGGGCACGCAAAGTGCAGGGTGGGTGTCGTTAATATGAATTGCCACCTTATCAGGCAGATTGTCAAGGGTACCGTACTTTTCAAGGTGACGGCGAACAATATCCTGCACCGATGCACTGACAAGGAAATACTGCTGACGAAGACGCAAGGATTTTCCTTCGGCGTGGTTGTCGGCAGGATAAAGCACCTTGCTGATAACCTCTGCCATTGCATTTTGCTCAACGGCGCGCAAATAACTGCCTTCGTTAAACAGCTGCATATCAAAACCTGGTGCGCTTGCCTTCCACAATCTGAGGACGCTGACTGCATTTCCGTCCTTACCTGCAATCATCATATCACAAGGAATTGCAAGCACCTCGGATGCATCGCGGTGCTCGATATGGTGGAAGCCGTGTTCGTCCCACCACTCGTCAACGTGGCCGTCAAACTGCACCTTTACTGCAAGCTCTGAGCGGGTTTCAAACCAAACCTCACCGCCCGGAAGCCAAAAATCAGGCATTTCGGTCTGCCATCCGTCAACCAATTTTTGACGGAAGATACCAAATTCATACTTAATTGAATAGCCCATTGCGGAATATTCACCTGTTGCAAGGCCATCCATAATACAAGCGGCAAGACGACCAAGGCCGCCGTTGCCAAGGCCTGCGTCAGGTTCAAGGTCGTAAAGCTTTTCAAGCTTGACCCCCATCTTTTTTAATGCAGAGGCAAAAGTAGACTCTAAATTAAGATTATAAAGAGTGTTTTTAAGGGAGCGGCCAAGCAAAAATTCCATACACATATAGCAAACCTGCTTTTGTTCTTGCTTATCTGCACGGTCCTCAAAATCAGCACGGATGCCGTTCATAATATCGACCAAAGCCATAACTGTGGCTTTATAGAAAATTTCATCAGACGCATTCTCGGGCAACACACCGAAGTTGTGTGAAAGTTTGTTTTTTATAAGCGCTGATGCATCGGCAATTTTCATTTTATTCATAACCAATTCCCCTTCATATAGTTGATGGATGAAATCTTATATTTGTTTACAGTTAAATCATACTACATTTATGCACAAATATCAAGACCTATTATATATGAATTTTTGCTTGTTTTTGGTTATATTACCTTTTTTTGTTGCCTTTTTATTGTTTTTGTTTATTGTTTTTGTAACTTTTACACATAAATAGACACTTTTAAAGGAGTAACGAAAAGCATTTGTGCAAAAAATGTCTTTTTTGTAGTTATTTGTTATTGAATTAACTACTTCTTTGTGTTATAATGTATGATGTATAGTTTTGTAAAAACGGAGGATACAGTTTTATGAGCAAAAAAGTTATTATCAGTTGTGACAGCACTGTTGACCTTACACCTGATCTTATTGAAAAATATCAAATTGTTATAAATCCTATGCCTGTCGTTTTGGGCGATAAAACCTTGCGTGACGGCATTGAGGTTAAGCCTGCCGACCTGTTTGAATATACAAAAAGCACAGGCAAGCTTGCCACCACCTCTGCCCCTAATACAGAGGATTATACTCAGCTTTTCACCCGTCTTGTTTCCGACGGCAATGAAGTTATCCACTTCCCTATCAGTTCAAGTCTTTCGGGCTCTTACAATTTTGCCCGTATTGCCGCAAGCGAAATAGACGGTGTTTACGTCATTGATAGTCAAAACCTTTCAACAGGTATTGCTCTGTTGGCGCTCAAAGCAGCAGAAATGGCACAAGACGGTGCCGATGCACAATCTATTGTAGCAGAAATTGAAAAGATTATCCCTTACGTTGACGCTTCCTTTGTTATTGACAATCTTGAGTTTTTGCACAAGGGTGGCAGATGCTCATCGGTTGCCATGCTTGGTGCAAACGTGCTTAAGCTTAAGCCCTGTATTGAAGTTACAAACGGTGCAATGGGTGTTGGCAAGAAATACCGCGGCAAATACAGTGACGTTTTGCTTACCTACGCTAAAGAGCGTCTTGCTGAAATTGACGATATTGATACGTCTCGCATTTTTGTAACCCACACCTGTCAGGATGAGGCTACTGCACAAGCAGTTTACGATTTGGTTAAAGCAACGGGTAAATTTGACGAGGTGCTCTTTACCACTGCCGGCTGCACCGTTTCCGCTCACTGCGGTCCCGACACCTTAGGTCTGCTTTACATTCGCAAAACTCCTAAAGCGTAAATATGAAAATTTTATGTGTTGGTGATGTTGTAGGTAGTGCGGGCTGCAATATACTTAAGTCCAAGCTTCCTGCATTAAAGCGTAATTTTGGAATTGACGCTATTATTGTAAACGGCGAAAATTCTGCCGACGGCAACGGTATTACTCCTCAGTCTGCCGCCGAAATATTTGACGCAGGCGCCGACGTAATTACAGGCGGCAATCACAGTTTGCGGCAAAGCAATGCATGGCATTTGCATGAGGATAACCCCTTTGTTCTGCGCCCTGCCAACTTTACCGATGCCGCTCCGGGCTGCGGCTACTGTCTTGTAGATTTCGGCTTTACCAAAATGGCGGTTATAAATCTTATCGGCAACGTTTATATGGAGCCTTATTCTTGCCCCTTTGAAACTGCCGACCGTCTTATAAGTCAAGCTAAAAAAGACGGCGCTTCCATAATCGCGGTGGATATTCATGCCGAGGCAACGGCAGAAAAAAAGGCGCTTGCCTTTTATCTTGACGGTAAGGTAAGCTTTGTTTTCGGCACTCACACCCACGTGCAAACCGCCGACTGTCAGGTTTTACCTAATGGTACGGGATATATTACCGATTTGGGTATGACGGGTCCGTTTTTATCGGTGCTTGGTGTAAAGCCTGAACTGTCCATCCGCAAAATCAAGGATAAGGTACCCACACGCTTTGCAAATGCAGAGGGAAGCTGTCTGCTTGAAGGTTGCCTGTTTACCGTCACCCGCGACGGCAAATGTGAAAAAGCCGAAGCCTTGCGAATTTTTTAAATAGTTAATTATGCATATTTCGTGCTATAATTATATAAGTTGCAAACTACATAAACGGAGGTATTATTGTGAACAGAGAAATAACCTTGATGGATTTCTTTCGCTTTGTTTTAAGCAAGCTGAAGTTTATCCTGATATTCGGTTGTATTGCGGCAATAGTTGCGGCAGGATGCGTATTCCTGACTGCAGATGAGCAGTACAACTACAGCGGTTCCTTTATCGTTGACCCCTTTGGTAACGTTAACGATAGTTTTAACTCAAACAACATCTACAACGAGCTTACCATTTCCAAAACCCTTATTCCCTCATTTGTTGAACTTTTGCAGAAAAAAGATTTTGCCGAGATGATTGCAAAATCGGTTAATAAAGAGCTTGACAAAAAGCTTAAATACACCCACATAATCGATATGATTCGTTATACCACTAACGACGACACCTTGATTATTGATTTCAGATGCACGTCATCCGATCAGGACGTTGCTTATACGGTTGCGAAAACCATTTCTGAAAAAGCACCCGATTACGTTGAGCAAAAGCTTAACCGAATCAACCTTAACGCCGTTGACAGCATCAATAAAGAGGTATTTGGAACAAGCAAAACAGACTTTAAGGTTGTTGGAATTATTGCTTTTGTTGTTGTAGCCGTTCTTACCGTTCTTGTAACGTTGGTTATTGAGCTGCTTGACAACCGCATCAAGACTCCTGAGGATATTACAGAGCATTTCGAGTACCCAATACTCGGTTCTATCCCCGATTTTTACAAGCACACAAAGAAGGAGGGTTATTATGGCAAACCAAAAGACCATCAAACAAACGCAAAGGCATAACAGAAAGTCTTACATTCTTAACGAAAACTCAAAGTTTTACGTTAAAGAGGCTTACCGTGCCGCACGTGCCAACATCAGCTTCTCTTTGGCAAATATTGAAGGCTGTAAAATCATTGCCGTTACAAGTGCCGTTGCAGGCGACGGTAAAACCACCACCTCCGTTAATATTGCACAGGTTATTTCTCAGGCAAACAACCGCGTTTTGCTTATAGATGCCGATATGCGTAAAGGCTCTGCCCGCCGTCACCTTGGCTTGCAGAAAACCAACGGTCTTTCAAGTATACTCAGCGGTATGTCTCAGATGGTTGACGAGGTTATCATCAAAACCCCTCACGGCTTTGACTGTATGACTGCAGGCCCCACTCCTCCTAACCCTGCCGAGCTTTTGGCTTCTAACGTTATGAGTGAGCTTTTAAACCTGCTTTCACAGCATTACGACTATATCGTCATCGATACTCCTCCTATTGCCGTAGTTAGTGACGCCCTTGCTCTTTCAAAGTTGGTTTCCGGCTTTATTATCACCGTAAGCCAGAATGAATCTACTATTGACGAGGTTTACGGCGCTATTGACTCCCTTGAATTTTCTGAAGCTAAGATTTTAGGTTTTATACTTAACAAGGCAGAGCTTGGCGGCGAAGGCAGATACTCTCGTTACAGCCGTTACAGCAAATACGGCAACAAGTACGGCAGATATAATCGCTACTCTTACAAATACAAGTATTACAATTATAACTATAATTACAGCGACGACAAAAACTAATTTGTGAAGGGGTGCTTGTATGACCGATACGCATACTCACATTCTTCCCGCAATGGATGACGGCGCCGCTTCTGTTGAGGAATCCCTGAAGCTTTTAAGCGCACTTGCCTTGCAGGGTGTTAATCAGGTAGCTGCAACACCCCATTTTAAGCCCAGCACAAACGAGAGCATCGACAGTTTTCTGGCTCGCAGAAATGAATCAGAGGCCTTGTTACGTCAGGCAATGGAGGGTCGCACGGATTTACCTCAGCTTCACATCGGCACCGAGGTCACCTTAAGCGTTGAGCTTTCCCAATTTGAAGGCTTGGAAAAGCTGTGCTATAAAAACGGCAATTTTTTGCTTATAGAGCTTGACCCTTTTACCGTTGGCTCTTGGATTCCGCGGGCGTTGTACGACATCAGCAATCGTCTCTTGCTAACCCCTGTGATTGCTCATATTGACCGTTACTTAGGTGACGACGTGTCACCTAAACTGATTGAGGAAATTATGAAACTAAATTGCCCCGTTCAGTTTAACGGCTACGCCTTAGCAAAGTTCAACAAGCGTCGTCAGCTTCTTAAAATTATGAACCGTCATCCCGATACAATTTTTGTTGTTGGTTCTGACTGTCATAATATACATCTTCGTCCACCTGCAATGGATGTTTTTGAAAAAAAGGCAATGAAGCATTTGGGTGAAGATTTCTTTGATGAGATTTGCGAAAACTCCCGTCTTATGCTTACGGGAGAATTGATTACCTGATTTTATTTAACAACAGATTTTACGTAATGCACATTAACCGTAAAATCTGTTGTTTTTTGTTGTAAAATTTGAATTTTTGTATTTATTTTTTCCACAACATATGATATAATAGTGTAAATATTATACCTATATATTGAAAGAAAGAGCTTGTTAACAGTTATGGAACATAATAAAAAACAATTTTCTTCAAACGAAAACGCCGTAGCAGGTCGCAACGCCGTTATGGAACTGCTTCGTTCAGGCAGACCTATCGACCGCATTTTAATCGAAAAAGGCAAGCGGGAAGGTAGTCTTTCGGTTATAGTTGCCAAAGCCGCCGAAAAGGGCATTCCCGTAAAGGATGCGGCTCGTGAAAAGCTTGACGCTATGTGCCCTGCAACCAATCATCAAGGCGTGGTGGCTGTTGCCGCTATGACCGAATATTGCTCGGTGGACGATTTGCTTCGCGCCGCTGAAGAAAAGAACGAAAAACCTTTCATTATAATTTGTGACGGAATTGAAGACCCTCATAATTTAGGGGCTATTATCCGCACCGCCGAATGTTGCGGCGCTCATGGCGTAGTTATATCCAAAAACCGTTGCTGTGGCGTTAACTTTGCCGTTTCAAAGGCTGCCTGCGGTGCAATTGAATATATGCCCATTGCAAGAGTCAGCAATATATCCTCGGCCATCGACCGACTTAAAGAAGCAGGCGTTTGGGTTTACGCCGCCGATATGGACGGGACCGATTATCGCAAGCAGGATTTTTCGGGAGCCGCCGCTTTGGTGGTTGGCTCTGAGGGTAACGGAGTTAGCCGTCTTGTTAAGGAAAAATGTGACGTTACCGTTTCATTGCCAATGAAGGGACATATTACGTCGTTAAACGCATCGGTTGCCGCAGGCATACTGATGTATGCTATATCGGCAAACAGATAATTCAGAATGGGAGTGTTTGATTTGAAAAATAACCAATTGAATTTCGATTTTGACAATGCACCGATTCAGTCTCCACAACCCACAACGCCCGTTGACCGTACCGTTAACACAAGCAAGCGTCAACCCAGTGGCATTTTAACCGCAGAAGAGGTTAAAAATATGGGCGCGGACAAGGTTGAGAAAAATCACATTGCCCCATCCCCCATTGCTGAGGCTCCGAAAACAGAGCCAGTTGTAAAAAGTGAGCCTGTGCAGTCGGCAGGCTATTCCAATGCCGCTATGGAAATTTTGCGACGTATGCAGATTTCCGAAGCCGATACAAGCAAAAGCAATCCTGGACCCGCAACCTACATATCCGCAGCCCAACCAAGTGAAATGGGCGATTTTCTTAACCGCCGTCAGAGTGTTTCTGCCGAAAAAAAGGAAGAGACTGCGCCCGTTAAGATTACCGAGGACGTTGCCGTTGCCGATATGCGTCGTGAAAAGGCTGATGCATTTAAGCTGGACACTGCCGCTATGGCTGCAGGCTTTGAAAGTATAGATGACAGCAGTGCTGAACAAAACGAACCCCTTGACAGCACAAGCGTATTTCAATTGCCCGAAGAAGAAGCCGGCACCCGTATGTTTGATGCCGTTGCACCCACCGATAACATCTTTGAAGATGGCGGCAGCACTATCTTTATTCCCGACGATTTTGTTGCAGAGGAAGACGAAAAAGACGAGGAGGAAATCATCGACGATTACACCACCATTGAGGACGCTCAATCGGTTAGCGACGATTTGACCTTCCGCAAGCGTAAATTAGGCTTTAAATTTGTTGCCACCGTTTTTGTAGCACTTTTGCTTATCATTATAACGCTATCAGATAATTTGTTCCCATTCGGTCACGTTTCATATTATATTGCAGTGGGAGTTTTGCTGTTGGTTGCGACCGTTATAAATCTGTCGTCCTTCCAATCACTGATTTCGGTCTTTAAACTTAAGCCTGACGTGGATTTTGCTCCTGCATTGGCAGTGGTTGCATCCTTCATTCAGTTGGGAGTGTGCGCGTTTTTTGGCACAAAGGGGCTTGCATCTTCGGGTATTCTCGCTGCCGCCGCAGTGGTATCTCTTGCCTTTAACACCCTTTCAAAGCGCATCACCGTAAGTCGCACGCTGGCAAACTTTGACCTTATTTCCAACGAAGAAGATAAGGAGGCCGCCGCATTTATAGGCGCGCCTGCCTCTGCCTCAATTCTTAACCCAAAAAAACACGGCGAAACCTTGATTTTAGGCCGACGCACCACTGTGGATATGGCAGGATTTATTTCATATTCACTGTCTCCTGACCTTTATGAGAAATTAAGCGGTAAAATGTCAGTTATAGTCCTTGCCGCCGCAGTAATAGCCGCAGGCGCATCCTTGATTATGGCTGAGTCCGCCGCAGTTGTTGCTACCGCTTTTGCCAGTGTTTGCTGCCTTGGCGCACAGATTGCCGCATCCTATCCCTCAGCCGTTTTGCTTAACCGCGTTTGCAAAAAACTTCGCAACAATAAGGTTATGTTTAGCGGATTTAAAGCGGCTGAAGAGCTTGGTGATGCCAACGTTATTGTTCTTGATTCTGATGAAATTTTTAACGATGAGTGTGTAAGTCTGTTTAAATTCCGTACCTTTGGCGGCGTCTCTCCTGACATTGCATTTATGACTGCCGCCGCCCTTACTACCGAAGGACACTCCCCCTTGGCAGGTATGTTTAATCAGATTGCCGCCACCACCGGCGCGGGTATGCTTGCCGCCGACTCGGTTATTTATGAAAACTCAATGGGTCTTACCGGTTGGGTTGACGAAAAGAAAACTCTGCTTGGCAACCGTATGATTATGGAATCTCACTCTATTCCGGTGCCTTCAATGGAAATTGACCGCAAAATATTAAAAAGCGGCAAATTCCCTCTATATCTTGCTATTGACGACAAAATTGCCGCAATGTTTATCATTGGTTATTCTGCTAACCGCCGTATGCTTCACAGTCTGCGCCGTCTTAACAATACGGGCGCAACCTTGCTTGTCAGAACGGTTGACCCCAACGTAACTGCAGACCTTGTTTGCTCTGTCTACGGATTGCCGACAGGTGCAGTTGAAGTTATGGCGAGCGATGCTTCAAGATATTACTGCGACCGTATGTCTCCCACCGAAAACGAGCCTGCTCTTCTTTGCACTGAGGATGCCAAGGGCTTTGTTGATGCCTTTGTATCATCAATAAGCTTAAACAGAAGCTCTGTTGCCGCTTCAATAACAGTTGTAGTGCTTACCTGCTTGGTTATGGCTTTGAACATAGCTCTGTCTGTTTTGGGTGTATCAAGCTACTTTAACTTGATTATGGTTCTGGCTTCATATCTTGGCGTAACCGCAATTACCGCTGTTGTTTCTCTTCTTCGCAGTTAATACCAAAATTTACAGAATTTGTTAAAAAACACTTGACTTTTACAGAATTTGACAGTATAATCAAGTTAACATAATAAATTCGGAGGTAGTTTATGAAGTCAACGGGTATTGTTAGAAAGATGGACCGTTTAGGCCGCGTTGTTATTCCAAAGGAGCTCCGCCGCGTTATGAATATTGAAGAAGACGTTGACGCTATGGAGATTTTTACAGAAGGCAACACCGTTATACTTAAAAAATACGAGCCGTCTTGTCTGTTCTGCAACGAGACTGATTTTAATATGGTTTCTTACAAAGGCCATAGTGTGTGTCGCAAATGCATTGCCGAGCTTGAAAAAGCAAATAACGAATAAATTAAAAAAGGCACTTTCTGTTTAGAAAGTGCCTTTTTTAGCTAAATACTTGCTTTGCAACAGCTAAATTTCACTTTGTGAAGCTAAATTTCACTCCACATAGCTGATTTTAAAACAGCTGACCAAAGGTCAATTTAGCTCGCATTGGCGAATTTAGTTGGGCACCGTTACATAACGGTGCCTGCTTAATTACTTATAAAGGGGATACTTTTTGCAGATTTCGGCAACACCTGCGCGAATTTCTTCCTCGCTATTTTCGAAGTCGTAGATTGCCTTTGCAATAAACTCACCGATTTTGGTGAAATCCTCAGTATTAAGTCCTCTGGTAGTTGCGGCAGGAGTACCAAGGCGCACACCGCTTGTAACAAAGGGCTTTTCGGGGTCGTTGGGTATAGCATTCTTGTTAGCAGTAATATTTACTGCATCAAGGCGGTGCTCAAGCTCCTTACCGGTAACACCTGTGCCACGCAAATCAACAAGCATCAAGTGATTATCGGTGCCACCTGAAACAATGTTAACCTTGTTTTTAATAAGGCTTGCGGCAAGTGCCTGTGCATTGTCAACAATGCGCTGCTGATACTGCTTGAACTCGTCGGTAAGAGCCTCACCGAAGCAAACTGCCTTTGCGGCAATAGTGTGCATCAAGGGGCCACCCTGTGTGCCGGGGAAGATAGCCTTGTCGATTGCCTTGGCATATTCTTCTTTGCAAAGAATCATACCGCCGCGAGGACCGCGCAAGGTCTTGTGGGTGGTGGTGGTAACAATGTCGGCATACTCTACGGGATTGGGATGAAGCCCTGCGGCAACGAGACCTGCAATATGAGCCATATCAACCATAAATATTGCGCCAACCTCTTTAGCGATTTCGGCAATTTTATCAAAATAAATGGTGCGAGGATAGGCAGATGCACCTGCTACAATCAACTTAGGTTTGCACTGGGTGGCGATGCGGCGCATTTCGTCGTAATCAATAAAACCGTCGTCTGAAACGCCATATGGCACAAAGTTGTAAAGCATACCCGAAAGGTTAACGGGTGAGCCGTGAGTAAGGTGACCGCCGTGAGCAAGATTCATACCCATAACGGTATCACCGGGTTGAAGCAATGCAGTGTAAACGGCTGTGTTTGCCTGTGCGCCCGAATGAGGCTGAACGTTGGCGTGTTCTGCACCAAAAAGCTTTTTAGCGCGGTCACGGGCAATATCCTCTGCAATATCAACACACTGGCATCCGCCGTAGTAACGCTTGCCGGGATAACCCTCGGCGTATTTATTTGTAAGCACGCTGCCCATTGCAGCCATTACTGCGGGGGAAACGAAGTTTTCGCTTGCGATAAGCTCAATATTGCTTTGCTGACGGGCAAGCTCTTTTGCCATAGCATCAGCAACATCCTTGTCAGTCTGAGCAACAAGGCCGATTGAATCAAGTAAATTATCAAACATTATAATGCACCTTCCTTAAATCTGTAATAATTGTAATTATGATAACATACTCAAACAAAAAAATAAAGCATAAAAACTTTAAAAGAGGACAAATTTTAACAAATTTGTCCTCTTTTACAATTTAAAGTGTTATCTGCGCCAGGTTGATGGTGAAATGGCTAAAAGCAAGGGGAAAATTTCAAGTCTGCCAAGCAGCATTGAAAAGGACAAAACAAGCTTTGAAAAGCCTGTATAATCGGCATAGCTTCCCATTGGTCCAACCTCTGCTAAACCAGGTCCTACATTATTAAAGCAAGCAACCGTCGCTGTGAAATTGCTTTCAAATCCAAAGGGTTCAAAACTTATTAGCAAAAAGGCAGTTACCATACAGGCAAGGTATACCGCAAGATATACGCCTACATTATTAGTGGTAGTTTCGTCAAGCCGCTTTCCCTCAAACTTAACCGATGCTACTGAGCGGGGATGGAGCATACGGCGAAACTCCTTGCCAATCATTTTTACAAGAATAACCACACGAGAAACCTTTATGCCGCCTGCCGTAGAGCCTGCACAACCACCGATAAACATAAGTGTCAGAATTATGGCTTTTGATAACCCCGGCCATAAATTGAAATCGGTGGTAGAATAGCCTGTGGTGGTCATTATCGAAGAAACCTGAAAGAATGAGTGACGGACTGTCTCCTCAACTGTTCCTCCTGTTGCCGCAAGGGTAGAAAAGACATTGACCGAGATAATTGCAGTTGAAGCAGCCACAATCAAAAGATAAACCTTTAGCTCACTGCTTTTCAAAGCAGGCTTAATACGGCGTATAAGCACAAGGTAATAAAGGTTGAAGTTTACACCGAAAATCAGCATAAACACAGCTATTATCCACTGACACGCAGGGTTATATGCGCCTATGCTGTTGGCTTTCACCCCAAAGCCACCTGTTCCGGCAGTTCCGAAGGAATGAACAAAGCTTTCAAACCAATTCATTCCAAACACCTTAAGAAGCACTATTTCTAGAAGGGTAAGTACAATATAGATAAGATAAAGTATTTTTGCTGTGTCGCGAAGGCGCGGCACAAGCTTACCAAAGATAGGCCCCGGCATTTCTGCCTTTAAAATGTGAGATGAACGGTCAGATGCCCCAGGAGAAATTGCTGTTATAAACACAAGCACTCCCATACCGCCTATCCAGTGAGTAAAGCTGCGCCAAAAAAGTCCGCCGTGGCTCATAGCCTCAACGTCGGTAAGTATGGATGCACCCGTTGTGGTAAAGCCGCTGACCGTTTCAAACAGGGCATCAATGTAATTGGGTATTTCTTTGTTAATTGTAAAGGGCAAAGCGCCGATAAGGGACATAATCACCCAAACAATTCCCACTATAGCGAAGCCTTCTTTAGCATAAATAACACTGTTTTTTGTGCGAAAGCACAGACACAGCAGTAATCCCAATACCAAAGCTATAGCCGCTGTAACAGCAAAGCCAAACCAAGTAGCCTCGCCATAGATAAAGCACACCAAAAGGGGCAACAGCAACAAAATTGCTTCGGCAATTGAAATTCTGCCCAAGGTGTTAAAAATCATTCTTATATTCATAACTACCTCTGTAATCAGCGAATTATATCAGAAAGGTCATTAAGCAGCTCGCCTGCGGCAATTACAACCACTCGGTCACCTGCCATAATCACATCATCACCCGATGGAATTATGGACTTTCTGCCACGAATAATGCCTGCAATAAGAATATCCTTTTTAATGTGCATATCCTTAAGGGGTATTTCGATATACTTAAAGTTATCATTAACACTAAACTCAAGAGCTTCCGCCTTGCCATCCATAAGCTTGTAGAGAGTTTCAACGTTACTTCCTATTGAGTTGCGTAGTGCTCTTGCATACTTCGACAAAAACTCAGAAACAAAGTGTTGCGGTGAAACTATACATTCGAGGCCGATTTTTCCTGCCATTGCGGCAAGTTCAGGTCGGTTAACCTTAGTAATAACCTTTTGCACGTTTTGAGATGCCGCAAAACACGAGGTAAGAATATTTTCTTCATCCATACCAGTAAGTCCCACAAACACGTCGGTAGTATCTACTCCCTCTTCAAGCAACAAATCCTGAGAGGTGCCGTCACCCAAAATGGTAACTGCTTCGGGCACAAAATCGTTAAGCTCTTCACAGCGTTGACGGTCGTGGTCAATAACCTTGACCTCGTAGCCGCTGGCAACAAGCATTTTTGCAAGGTAGAGGGATATTCTGCCTGCGCCCATAATAATAACACTGTGAGCGCGCTTTTGTGTAACACCAAGCATTCTAAACAGTTTGTTCAGCTCGGCAGGTGATGCGGTTATACCCACCTTGTCGCCGCTTTTAAGAACAAAATTACCGTCGGGAATATAAAATTCTTCACCGCGCTGAACGGCACAAACCAAAATCTTAGCATCAAACTTTTTGCGCATTTCGGCAAGGGTTAATCCGTTAAGCACAGAATCGTCCTTCAGTCTGAAATCAACCATTTCAAGCTGTCTGCGGGCAAAGGTTTCAATATTAACGGCACTGGGAAATTTGATAATATTATAAATTTCGCGTGCAGTAATCATTTCAGGATTAACCGATGCGGAAAAACCCAACTGCTGCTTCATAAATTCCAAACTGTTGTCGTTATATTCGGGGTTGCGCACACGGGGTATAGTGTGCTTTGCTCCCATAGCGCGTGCAATAAAGCAAGCAAGCATATTCAGTTCGTCAGAATTGGTAACGGCAAGAAAGAGCTCTGCCTCTGCCACCCCCGCTTCTTTTAGGGCATCGGAGTCGGCACCATTGCCTACAAGCCCCATTACGTCGTAACTGTTGGTTACCTCGTCAAGCACGGTGGGATCATAGTCAATAGCCACAACGTCGTGCCCCTCTGTAACAAGGTTTTTTATAATGGTGCGACCGATTTTACCGCAACCCACAACAACAATTTTCATAAAAACGCTTCCTTTTAAAGTTGTATAAGATTATTATACTACACTATTTCTTATTTTTCTACCCCTATTTAAAAACACTTGACCGCCTCGTTGAGAAGCGGTCTGGCATATTATTTTGCCTGCATATTAAGACTTTTGATAAGACTACCCTTGCTATCACCTGTTTCAGTTGCGGTCTGCAAATGAATATAGCAAACGCCGTTGGGTGCCGCCTCGCCTATTCGCAGGGCATATTTATTTTCACCTGCAGTAAGGATTGCCTCTCCTTTTTCGGTATCATAGTCTATGGTTACAGAGGTGTAGCCATCGCCGACAGTATCATCTGCGGTTATAACCGATGTAAAGGCGGCACAATCTGATACCGTAATATCCACAGGATTCATCCAGCGGTCCATCAAGCTTACGCGCAAACCTTCGCCCAAAACCTTTGCTTTAACTGTAACACTGCCCTGTTTTGCGGCAGGAAAATTCCACACGGCGCCCTGAACATTGCTAAAAAGACGGTCGTCGTCGGTGTTTCTTATAAGCAGGGCCTCGGTATGGTCACCTGACGGGTCGGGTACTAAAAGAGACCCGTTAGTTCTGTTCCACGCGCAATGGCCTGTGAACCCGCGATAATTACCCGTTACGCTTTTCAGATAAACCTGTGTAGACAAGCTCTCTAACCCCTGACGGAAGTTTTCGCTTCTGCCCTTTTCATACACCCAGTCAACATCAAAAATTACAAGCTTGCGCACATGCTGATGCTGACCGATATGAACAAGCACCTTGTTAAAAGGTAATTCTATTGCTTGAAACTGATGAACACTTTTATCTCTGCCACAGCCGTTGCCACCAAAGGAACGAAAATCCGCGTGGTTGCGCAATGGATTAAGATACATCTCTCTGAAGCCGATAAAGCTTTTTAAGTTGTCTTCAGATATTACCACCGCACTTGAATCACGGTTGGTAAACACATCCTCATAAACGCCCTTTATCTCGTTTTGACTGAGAGGCGGCCAAACCGATTTTTTATCAAATTCGGGCAATGGCTGAGTGTTGTTATAAAAAATCATTATTCTTCCGTCCTGCAGATGCAAAAAGGCAGGGGTGGTAAGTGTCATATGCAAGGTTGTAGGCTGCGGTTTAGTCCAGCTGTCACCGAAATCGTAGGAATAGCAAATGTATATGTAATCGGTAGAGGTGCGAAGTATCATAGCCAGCGTGCCGTCATCAAGCAGGTCTATTTCAGGCTCTATTCCTGAATTTTCCCATCGGGGACTAAGATGAGGCGGCTTTACCTCAAATTTGTCAGACTGTTCAATCTTGACAACTCGCCAAGAATCGCCGTCATCATCCGATATAAGCACTGCCGAACGGTCACCGCAGCCCTCTGCCTCGTCGTTAAACTGAACAGGAATTATCCAACGCTTGATTTGGGGGATGGGTGTAGGTTGGCGAAAAACTCCAACATTTTGAATGGGTGACGGCACCTTGAGGTAATTCTTATCATCGGGGCCGATTTCGCTAACACCTATATGCTGAACCGCACATTTTTTAAAAAAGGCAAGCCATCGCTCTGACCAAGGGCTTTTAACAGCGGCACCCAAAGCATTTTCTGAGCACAAGACCGTTTTCCAACTGAGTCCGCCGTCAACCGAGCGTATGTAAACCCTCTCTTTCTTACCGTCAGGCTCATCATCCAAAGGGCGATAGCCGTAGCAACGGATTTCACCGTCAGGCATAACCGCAAGGTCGGTTAATGCATCGGAAAAAGGAGATGCAACTACCGTAGGCTCATATATACGTTTTAATTCGGCAATATCTTCATTGGTCATACGACCGCGAATAGCATCAACATTTATCGTCATAATAAATCGCTCCTGCCACTTTTTGTTCAGTATATCACTGTCATTATTTAAGTGCAATATGAAAACGTACATATTTATAGCATATTTAATATAAAAACAGTCATTTTATATATATAAATCTTTCGTTGACTTTTACACTTTAATGCATTATAATGGTAAAAAAATAAAGGAGATGTAAAAATGAAAGCAAAAGCAATTCTTCCAAAAATTCTTATGCTGGCATTTATAGTGGTTTTCACAGTTATTTGCTGTCTTACCGGTTCCATTACCGACCCTGCAAATACAATGTGGTCACTTTTCCCCCCTGTTATCGCTATTATGCTGGCACTGTTAACTAAAGAGGTTTACAGTTCCCTCTTCATCGGTATTTTAGCAGGTGCCTTGCTTTATAGCAAATTTGATATTGTTAAAACCGTTGACGGTATGACAAACGAGGGCTTTATTTCTGCCGTTTCAGGCACCGCAGGTATCTTTGTATTCTTGGTGCTTCTTGGCGTGCTTGTTGCCCTTGTTAACAAAGCCGGCGGCTCTGCCGCTTTTGGCCGTTGGGCTCAAAAGCATATTAAAACCAAAGCCGGTGCTGCTCTTTGCACCTTTGCACTCGGCGTGCTTATCTTTATTGACGACTATTTCAACTGCCTTACCGTTGGTAGTGTTATGCGTCCCGTAACCGATAGCACTAAAATCAGCCGCGCAAAGCTTGCCTATTTGATTGATGCTACCGCTGCTCCTATTTGTATGATTGCTCCCATCTCTTCTTGGGCTGCAGCCGTTTCTGAATACACTGCAGGTGTTACCAATGCCGCAGGCGAGGAAGTTTCAAGCCTTGCACTTTTCTGTCAGGCTATCCCCTATAACTTCTATTCATTGCTTACCTTGGCATTTATCGTTATTATCACCCTTATGAACTTTGACTACGGCCCCATGAGACTTCACGAAATGAATGCTGCTAACGGTGACCTGTTCACCTTTGGCGGCGAGGTTATCGGTGCCGATGACGAGCGCGAGTACAACCCCAAGGGCAAGGTTATTGACCTTATTTTACCCATTGTTGTGCTTATTGCAGTTGCCGTTGTTGCTCTTATTTACGTTGGCGGCTTCTTTGATGCAAAGGGCGATTATTATATGGATTTCATCGGTTCATTCGGTAATACCGATGCCACCGTCGGTCTTCCCCTTGCAGGTATTTTGGTGCTTGTGCTGACCGTTATTTATCTTGTTGCACGCCGCATCATCACCCTTAAAGATGCTATGAGCTGCATCCCCAAGGGCTTTATCGCAATGGTACCTGCTATTCTTATTCTTACTATGGCTACCTCTCTTAAGAATATGACCGGTTTGCTTGGCTCTGACGTATTCGTTCAGAACGCTCTTGCCGATGCAGGTGCACTTCGCAACTTCTTGCCCGCTATCATCTTCCTTGTTGCTTGCGGTATTGCATTTGCAACCGGCACATCTTGGGGTACCTTCGGTATTCTTATTCCCATCGTGCTTAGCGTATTCCCCGCAGGCAGCCAGCTTATGATAATCGGTATGTCTGCTTGCCTTGCAGGTGCCGTTTGCGGTGACCACTGCTCACCCATTTCTGACACCACCATTATGTCAAGCGCAGGCGCACAGTGCGAGCACGTTAACCACGTTTCAACTCAGTTGCCCTATGCGCTGACTGTTGCAGGTGTATCCTTTGTTGCATACATTATTGCAGGTTTTGTTCAGAGTTGGTACATCAGCCTGCCTATTGCTTTGGCAATGATGATTGCTACACTTTTTGTTATCAAGGCTACCACCAAAAAGGCTGCTTAAATTAAGATAAAAATCAACCCCGTCGTTCGAACGAATGACGGGGTTTTGTTATACTCCAAAAAGACGGCGCGTGTTTGTGACAGTAAAGTTTATTGTATAACATTGACAATCGTTTTTGAATATTATATACTGTTATTAGGTATTATTGCCATATTTCTAAAACTAACAATAGGGGTGCTTCTATGAAAAAGATATTATCAGTCACACTATGCATCGTTTCAATTATAATGTGGATGTGTTCTTGCACTAATCCCACTGGGCAAGACGCTCCTTTTGTTCCCTCTAAAGAAGAAGCCATCCGCATTGTTGACAGTTATGCCAATGATGCCGAGGAAAAATGCAGTTATTCTGCTGATACAACTATTTCAATTTCATCAGGCACCTCAACAACAGAGATAAAGTCACAAGGTACACTTGAGTATGAAAAACAGGGTGAAGACTATAAATATTACAACTACACATCTTCCGGTACAATTGACGGTGAACAAATCACAACTACAACTGCATTTCACGACGGAGTATTTTACTACAGTAACGGAAAAAAGATACAAATTAAAAGTGTAATTAATTCTAAGCAATTTAAAGAATACTTAACATTCGGCACAGATTTGCCCGGCGAAAGCAAGGATTTCAATTCTGTCAATTTTTCAAGCAAAGATGACAAGTACACCTTAACTATGAGTGGACTAAAGCCTGATGCACTTATTAAAGCCAATACATACCTTGAAAAAGAGTTGGGATATTTAAACGGTATGGTTGATACAATCAAAGCCCTGAAAATAGTAGCAATCTTTAATAAGGATTTCAAGCTGAACAATATTTGCTTCACCATTGAGTGCGAATCAGAACTTGGCGTTTTAGCCAAACTTGTTTTGGATATGGCAGATTTTAAAACAGATTTTGACCCCTCCGCACCAAAAGACAACGACAGCTACAAAGAAGTAGCAGGTGCTCAATATTACGCTATTGCAGACAGCAATTTGTCCTCCTTACCCTATGCCAACAGCTACAAAGCCCAATCAAATATGACCACTGTAATAAGGGGATGCATTAATCCATACGAAAGCAGTTATAAAATGACTGTTGAAAAAAACAAAGACAAGATAACAGCCACCCAAGAAATGCTTCGCGGTGACGAAAAAGGCACCGTTTATTCATACAGTGACAAAACCCTTACTATAAAAAACTCGCGAGGAACTCAAATCTACGATGTAACACCCACAGAGGCACAGGAATTTGCGCTGTACTGTGTTATTCCTGTAACAAGTATGGATTTTGAATCTATTGAAAATATGGAGTTTGCGGAAGACCAGAACAGCAAAACAATTAAAATTGTTCCGTCAGCAGAATACGGTTGCAGTTTGTTGGATGAAATATCAAAGCTTACATACAGTGAGCACAGTGCTTTTGAAAAATTGAAAGAGAATATTATAGAAATAACCTTTTCAGGCAATGACATAAGCGGAGTGAAATACCGCTTCACCACTAATGACGGTTGTGTGGCTGAATATATACTGTCTTACACATATGTTGAGTTATCCGCAGAAAGCATTTGAATTGTAAAGGAGAATTTTATATGAAAAGATTAGTTGCGTTAGTATGTGCATTGTCAATGCTTTTGCTTTGCGGATGCGAAGCCGACTCTAAAGATAAAAACGTATCATCCCAGCTTAGCGACGAAGATTTAAAAACCGCTATTATAGAAGATTATGACTATTATATGGATGATGAAGCTAAGTCGGTCAGTTACGAGGAAAACTATAAAATCTCTGTTAAAGACGGCGACGTTACCAACTCAAGCACCTTTCACACCTTTTATTCAATCAAAAGAGACGATAAAGGATATCCTGTTGCCCTAACCAACGAAACCACCGCCAAAGTAGGCAAAGAACTGATTACCTCATATATAACCTATGTTGACGGCAAATTTTATACCGAAAGCAACGGCAAAAGAAAAGTAATGAGCGATATAACCTCTGCTGAGCTTATCAAACTTTTGTCAGATATAACCGAAAGCATAGATATATCCTTCGATTCCTTTGCCAAGTCCGCAATAAAGCGCATCGAAAAGGGCTCCACCCTTACCTTGACTGAGCCCGATGACATTTGCAATCAAGAAGCAAAAACTTTGTTGGAAAGCCTTGCAAAGCAGATAAGCTGCACGTCTAAAGAAGTTACAAAAGTTTCGGTTAAAGCAGATTTTAATGACAAAAACAAGGCAACTAAAATAACCTTAACCATAAACGGCTTAGACGAGAATGACAAAGAACTTCAGTTAGAAGTAGCCTTTACAAAGCTTAGCAAAAAGTCAGAAATTTCTGCACCAAAAGGAGCCGAAAAGTTTGAAAAAATCTCCAATGCAGGCTATTACTCTATGATTGAAAACGGATTTTTGTCATACCTGACATCCCAAAAGCAAAAGGTTGAGATTACTCACAAAATTAAGCTTACCGATAAAACATACGGTCCGGTATCAGCCAGCACAGTATACACATTCGATTATTCAATAACAGAGGAAAACGGATTAACCTTTAAGCTTACTACTAAGCCTTATGGCTCACTGTTTAGCGGTTTTACTGAATACACTTATGAAGATGGCTACCTTCACAAAGGCAATAAAAAAGAGCCGTTATCTGCTGTAGAAGCAGCCGAGCTTTTAGGTGAATACCTTGGCACAACGTATATTGATATGAACAGCATAACCGATTTTACAATAAAACGGGAAGACAAAAAGGTCGTTGTCGACTTTACTGCCACAGATGAATATATGCAAGGTATGTTGGATATGATTGCCGAGTTTTATGAAGTGGATTATATAAACGCTACCATAAAAAGCTGTTCTATGGTTGCAACCTTTGACAATGACTTTACTTTGTGCTCCGTTGATTACCGTATCCAAGGCACCAACGTTGACGTTTTGGTTATGCTTTCTGTGCAATAAAAACCAACCCCGTCGTTCGAATACTTAGGGTTGTTAAGGACAGTAAAGGATGCGTAGACTTTCTACGCATCCTTTAGTTTTTGTCTTATACTTGACAAGCAGGGAAAATGTATAGCTTTTCCACTTGTTAGTAGAACCTATAGCCTTTTTAACCCATTTCAAAAGAAGAATTATTTTAATAGTGATATTGTGAGACGGAGCTCACAGTGTTATTTTGCCTAATGGCAAAGTGATATTAAAACCTACGGTTTTAGTGATATTTTATTCGCCTATAAACTGCCAAAGGCAATATCACTTGGACTTTAGTCCAAATACCACTGCATAGCAATATAACTCGCGTGAAGCGCGAATAAAACTAGCCAAGTGTCCTTAAGAACACTTGGCTAACGAATGACGGGGTTTTGTTATACTCCAAAAAGGCGGCGGGTATTTTCTCTTGTAGTTTTAAGCACCTCTGCCACCGAAATGCCTTTGATTTCGGCAATACGGCGGGCAACGTTGATAATCATACCCGAATGGCACCGCTTACTCCGCAGAGGCACAGGCGCCATATAGGGTGCGTCCGTTTCAAGCAAAATAAACTCAAGGGGGATTTGCTCTGCCACCTCAACCGTTTTGCGCGCATTTTTAAAGGTGAGCACTCCGCCGATACCGATATATATGCCCATATCAACCAGTTGACGAGCCATTTCGGCACTGCCCGAATAACAGTGCATCACACCCTTTGGCCGATACTCCTTTATAATATCAAAGGTGTCGGCATTGGCATCGCGGGAGTGAATTATAACGGGCTTATTCAGTTTTTCGGCAAGCTTCAGTTGGGTGATAAAATTTGCCTTTTGCACGTCACGAGGCACACTGTCCCAATGATAGTCAAGTCCTATCTCTCCGATAGCAACACATTTTGGGTCGGTTGCAAGCTCCTCTATCCAACTAAGGTCAAGAGGCTCGGTATCCTCGGGATGAAGCCCCACTGCGCCGTAAACAAAGGGGTATTTGTGGGCAAGCTCCATTGTGGTTTTGCCCGACTGACTGTTGCAAGCGCAGTTAATAATACCGCAGACAGAGTTTTTAAGTGCACCAAGCAATTTGTCTCGGTCGTTGTTAAATGCCTCGTCATCATAATGGGCGTGGGTATCAAAAATCTTGTATCGGTTAAAAGGTGAAATATAACTCATTTTTTATCCCTCATAAAGCCAACGGCACTGCTCTTTTGTAAGTGACACAGAACAGGCGGTCAGTGAATCTTCAATATGTTCTTCGATAAGGCAACCCACCACTGCAACGGCTTGGGGCAGACTGCTTGTAATATAGGCAAGTGTGATTGCGGCGGCAGATACTCCCATTTGTTGTGACAGTTCCTTTACCCTTTGGGCGCGGGTAAGGTTTTCATCACTTAAAAAGCGGTCGATAACCTTTTGAGAATAAGGCGCCCCTGCCGCATATTTTGAGAAAAAGCCCTTTGCCTGAGGTGAAAATGCCATTACAGGCATACCCTTTGCGCTGTAATCGGCAAGCCGCTTTTCATTCATACAGATAAGGCTGTCGTCACCCATTCGGGTGCAGTCACTTTGGGCAAGGCTCCACTGAATCTGTGACACGCAGGGTGGCGCAATATAATTGTCCTTTGCATATTGGGTGAGCTCATCTATGCGGTGATTATCCCAGTTCGACACGCCGTAAGCCTTGGTGCAGCCCTGATTTATAAAATCATTCGCAAGCTCTGCAAACTCCCCTGCAGGAATCGAGGGTGTGTCGCGGTGAAACAAGTATAGGTTAGGTTCAAAGCCAAGAGCGTCAAGGCTTTGCTCCATATCTTGCTTTATGCAATCGGGGGTAGCACGCTCACGTGGGAATCCTCCCTTTGTAACAAGGATTATGGAGTCGCGTACCCCTCGGCTTTTAAGCCATCTGCCAATGACCGCCTCACTGCTTTCGCCAAGCTGGGTATACATTCGGGCGGTGTCAATAGTTCTGCCGCCAAGAGAATAGTATTTGTCAAGCAATTTAAAGAGGGTATCACCATCCACATTACCGCCTGTGCCAAAGGTTATGGCGGAAAGGGATATTCCGTTTACAATTACACTGTTCATATCGTCACCTGCTTTTATTCAATTATATAGCAAACGCAGATAAATTGCAAACTATATCACACTAAAATAACCCTTGACTTGTTGACAAAACTGTGATATTATGTACTTTGCCTGTAAATATGCTATGCAGGCTCCCCTTACTCTCAGTAGAGGGTCACATGTCCATAAGGAGGTGCAACAGAATGTCAATTAAAAACGCTTACGAGGTTGTTTTGGTTTTTTCTGTTAAACAAGGTGAAGAGGCTACCGCCGCTCTTGTTGAAAAGTTTAAGACCATGATTACCGAAAATGCTACTGACGTAACCGTTGACGAGTGGGGCAAGCGCAGACTTGCATACCTCATCAACAAAGAGTCAGAGGGTTACTATGTGTTGGTTAACTTTACCGCCGACACCGAGTTCCCTGCAGAGCTTGACCGTGTTCTTGGTATTACCGACGGTGTTCTGCGTTCTATGATTATCAAAAAGTAAGAAAGGTGGATTAACCAATGCTTAACCGTGCTATCATTATGGGCCGTTTAACCGACAACCCTGAACTCAGGCACACAACCAGCAACATACCCGTTACCACCTTCACATTGGCAGTTGAGCGTAATTTCCGCTCAGGTGACGAGCGCGTAACCGACTTTCTTGATATAGTCGCATGGCGCAACACCGCTGAATTTGCCAGCAAGTATTTCACTAAGGGTATGCAAGTGGCAGTTGAGGGTTCCATTCAGGTGCGCTCATACACCGACCGCGACGGCAACAAGCGTCGCGCTTGGGAAATTGTCGCAGACCAGGTCTATTTTGCCGATTCAAAGCGTGACGGCGCTCCCACTGCTCGCAGTGAGCAGCCTGCTCCCTCTATCAGCAATGCAGACACTTCTGATTTTGCCGAGTTTGACGGCGGCGACGATTTGCCCTTTTAATTAAAAACCGCAGACAGTTTTCTGTCTTACCTACTATTTTGAAACGGAGGCTTCCGTCATGGAAAAGACCGAAAGAATGGACAGACCTATGCGCGCCAGAAAAGGTCGCAGAAAGGTTTGCAATTTTTGTGTTGACCGTGTAGAGTCTATTGACTACAAAGATATTGCCCGTCTTCGCAAATATATTTCAGAGAGAGGCAAGATTCTTTCTCGCAGAGCTACCGGCACTTGCGCTCGTCATCAGCGCGCTCTTACAGTTGCTATCAAGCGTGCTCGTATGATTGCTCTGCTTCCCTACTCTTGCGACTAATAAAACGCAAAGCGCGGTATCATAACGATACCGCGTTATTTATTTTGCATAACAAAAATCCCCAAGGTAAACACACCTTGGGGATTTGTTGTTTCGGATTAGTCCTGAGCAATAGCTTCAACAGGGCAACCGCCGGCGCAAGCGCCACACTCAATGCAAGTATCTGCATCGATTACATATGTAGCATCGCCTTCGCTGATTGCGCTAACAGGGCACTCGCCCTCACAAGCGCCGCACTTAATGCAAGCATCAGAAATCTTGTAAGCCATAATCAATATCTCCTTATTCCGTTGCCGCGCGCCGCAACTGATGTAAATTTAACCTGTCTCGCGCTTAGGCAGGATTGTTAACATTTATATAATAGCATACTTTTAAAAAATTTCAATAGTGTTTTTATGACAAAAAGACTTTAATTATCCTCTATTGCACTGTCTTGGGATTGGTCGCTATCATTTTCTGCCTTTTTAGGTGCGCCGCGGTGCATACTTTTAACGTCGCAGCAATCAAAGATAATGGGTGCGGCATTTTCTTCAAAACGGACCTTTACCCTTTGCTCAAGCAGGCTGACCGACATAACAGTGCCGACGCCCTGAGGAGTTTTTACGGTAGCACCAACCTTGGGTGTGATTTTAAGCAGTTCGTCATAGACGTTCTGCTCATAATTAAGGCAACACATAAGTCTGCCGCAAGTGCCCGAAATCTTGACGGGATTAAGTGACAAGCCTTGCTCTTTTGCCATTTTGATTGAAACGGGATGAAAATCGTTCAAAAAGCGTGAACAGCAGAAAGGCTGACCGCATATTCCAAGGCCACCAAGCATTTTTGCCTCGTCACGCACGCCGATTTGACGAAGCTCAATGCGGGTATGGAAAACGGCTGCTAAATCTTTAACCAATTCTCTGAAATCCACTCTGCCGTCAGAGGTGAAGTAAAAAAGAATCTTTCCACCCTCAAAGGCATACTCAACGTCAACCAATTTCATATCAAGGTTGCGCTCAATAACCTTTTGCTCGCAGATTTTAAGAGCCTCTTTTTCCTTTTTGCAGTTTTCTTCATAGTGGCGGCGGTCATTGGGGGTGGCACGACGCTCAACCTGTCGCAAGGGAGCCACCACCGACTCGTCAGGCACCATTTGATTGGCTGTTGTAACCTCGCCGTATACTAAACCGCGAGAGGTTTCAACAATAACGTTTTCGCCCTTGGTAAACTTTTCTCCTTTAGGGTCAAAATAGTATGCCTTACCGGCATCCTTAAATCTGACTGAAATTACTTCGGTCATTTTGTACTCCATTCTGTCGCATTTGCGACTACATCAATTCTGCACTGCGGCAGACAAAGCCGCACAAAAGCAGGTTATAAACAAATTTCCGCCCATATTTGCCTCGCTATCAGCTGAGGCACGACGGCAAACGTCGCACAGCTTTAAAAGCTGTTCTGACGTAAGTCTTGCGGCAAGACGTTGACGCACGTCGGCTTTGTCGAAGTTGCTTTGGAAACCACAGCGGATATTCAGTCCGTCATGCATAACGGTAAACATTGCATCCGCAATACCCTTTTGGGCGGCGCGGTCACGCTCGTACACCTTCATTGCCTTGTGGAGTTCAATCTCACTTTGCAAAACTATGGCAGACAAACGCTCTGCATCGGCGATATATCCCCTTGCCCCTGCAAGCACGCCTAAGGCATCGCCGATTGTTCCACCTCTGCAAGCAGAACGAACCTCCCCCTCGTCGTATTGGGGATGATTGGCAAGTATATACTCCACCGCTTCTTCAGTTGTGGGTGCAGTAAGGGAAAAGACGGCAGAACGGGACACAACGGTGCCAAGCAGTTGCCGTGTGTAGTTGCAGGTGAGAACAAACATTGCCGCTTGTGGCGGTTCTTCAAGCACCTTTAACAGTGCGTTTTGTGCCTGTGGGTTCATCAGTTGTGCATCGGGAATAATAAACACACGTTTTTTTGATTGGGTAGGCACAATGTATGCATCGTTTCGCACGCCGCGAATCTGGTCAACTGTAATTGCCGATTTTTCGGGAGTGATTATGCTAACGTCAGGTGACTGACTTGCAAGGCAGGATGAACATTTGCCGCATGGTGCATTGTCACCTGTGCAGGCGGCGGCACGGGCAATAAGCTTTGCAAGGGTACGTCTGCCTGACCCCTCTGCCCCCTCTATAATTACGGCGTGGGGCAAGCGGTCGGATTTAAGCATACTGTTTATGCGGGCAAGTACCTCACCATTGCCGACAAAACCGCTTAAACTCACAGTTTTTCGAACCTTTCAACGTCGGTTACAAAGACGGTTGCACCGCCAACGGTAACCTCAACCGATGATGCAACGAATTCACCGCTGTATGCCGCCATATCGGGAAGCAACTGAGTGCGCTTGCTTGAATACTTGCGGATAATATCAAGAACGGCTTCCACCTTTTCCTCGTCAATACCGATAAGGAAGGTGGTATTGCCAACCTTTAAAAATCCACCTGTTGTGGCAAGCTTTGTAACACTGTAGCCCGACTTGGTAAGTGCGGAAGAAACAGATGGTGCATCGTCATTATTTACTATAGCAAAAATAAGTTTCATACTGTGAAACCTCCTATATTTATATTCAATATTATTATAACACTTACCT
The DNA here is from genome assembly GCA_017407645.1 of Clostridia bacterium. Lineage (GTDB taxonomy): Bacteria > Bacillota > Clostridia > Oscillospirales > Acutalibacteraceae > RGIG2206. Next base: position 43,773 of record JAFQWE010000012.1, read on the forward strand.
ATACTTTATGTCAAGAAACAAGAAAATTAAACCGCGGAATTGCTTTCCGCGGTTTAGTGCTTATTAAAGGGTTGCTGCCATAACGGCTTTGATGGTGTGCATACGGTTTTCGGCTTCGTCGAAAACGATGGACTGCTCACTTTCAAAGACCTCATCGGTAACCTCCATACAGGTAATGCCGAAGCGGTCGTAAATATCTTTACCAATCTTGGTTTTAAGGTCGTGGAAGGCGGGCAGACAGTGCATAAAGCGGCACTGCTCACCTGCATTTTCCATAAGCTCGGTTGTTACTCTGTAAGGTGAAAGCTGTTCAATACGCTCTTTCCACACATAGTCAGGCTCGCCCATAGATACCCAAACGTCAGTGTAAATTACATGGGCGCCCTTGGTAGCAGAAATGGGGTCCTCGTTAAATTCAAGGATTGCACCCGTCTCGCTTGCAATTGCCTGACACTCATCAATAAGGGCTTTGTCAGGGAAATATGCCTTGGGAGCGCAAGCAACAAAGTGCATACCCATTTTGGCGCAACCAACCATAAGAGAGTTGCCCATATTGTAACGGGCGTCACCCATATAAACCAGCTTTTTGCCCTTAAGGGAGCCGAAATGCTCCTTAATGGTTAAGAAATCGGCAAGGATCTGGGTGGGGTGGAATTGGTCGGTAAGTCCGTTCCAGACGGGCACGCCTGCTTTGTCTGCCAATTCCTCAACAATCTCTTGACCGAAGCCGCGGTACTCAATACCGTCAAACATTCTGCCGATAACGCGTGCAGTATCTGCAATACTCTCTTTTTTGCCCATTTGTGAGCCTGCAGGGTCAAGATATACGGGGTGCATACCCAAATCTGCCGCCGCTACCTCAAAGGCGCAACGGGTACGGGTACTGGTCTTTTCAAAAAGAAGCGCAATACTCTTGCCCTCGCAAAGTCGGTGGGGTATGCCCTGCTTTTTTTGTGCCTTCAATTCGGCGGCATAATCTATAAGTCCCTCAATTTCTGCGGGAGTGAAGTCAAGCAGTTTTAAAAAACTTCTGCCTTTAAGAGAAATCATATTTAATCCTCCTGCTTATTTAAGCTTTTCCTCAAGCAAGGTCTTAATTGCGGCAGGGTCACCTGCTCCCTTGAGTTCTTTCATACAAGCACCAAAGAGAGCCTGAATTGCTTTAACCTTGCCGTTTTTATAGTCGGTAACCGACTGGGTGTTTTCTGCAATAACCTTGTCGATAACTGTGCCAAGCATTGCGGTGTCAACCTTTTTGTCAAGGCCTTGTGCCTTGCAATATTCAACGGGGTCAACGTCATCCTCAATAACGGCAATAAGAATCTTTTTACCTGCATTGCGGTTAATATCACCCTTGTCGACCATATTTGTAACTGCAAAAAGCTTTTCGGCAGTGATAGTAAGGTCGCCCAAGGTTTTGCCGTCTTTACGCAAAATGCCTGCGCAATCGGTCAAAATCCAAGCGGCGCCATCCTTGGCATTGCATCCCATAGCCACAATATCATCAAGAAGTTTGGCAATTTTGTGGTTTGAGATAAGCATATCAATCTCTTTATCCGAGATGCCTGCGGCACGGTAATCCTCTGCCTTTTCGTCAACGGCGGCAGGCTTGTTTGCCTTGATTTGCTCAAGCCACTCATCGTCAATAATAATAGGCATAAGGTTCGCATCGGGGAAATAGCGGTAGTCTGCCTCTGTCTCTTTATTGCGCATTGCAAAGGTTTTGCCGCTCACGTCGTCAAATCGGCGGGTTTCCTGCACAAGCTCTTCGGTATCAAACTCCAAAGCATCCATATGACGCTGAGCCTCGTACTTTATGGCGCGCTCGATAGCATCAAAAGAACTCATATTCTTAATCTCGGTGCGGACGCCGAATTCACTGCTACCCTCAGGACGTACAGAAATGTTAACGTCGCAACGCATTGCGCCCTCTTCACATTCTGAAATGCCGCCTGAACGGAACATTGACTTTAACTTATTAAGATAGGTAACAACCTCTTCTGCACTTCTGAAATCGGGCTGGGTAACAATCTCAATAAGGGGCACACTGGTACGGTTGAAGTCTACAAATGAGAATTTGCCGCCGTGAACAAGCTTGCCTGCATCCTCTTCCATATGAATCTGCTTAATGCGGATGTCACGGGCACCCAACGAGGTTTTAAGAGTAACACAACCGTTGGTGCAAATGGGGTGGTTAAGCTGTGTAATCTGATATGCGCAAGGCAAATCGGGATAGTAGTAGTTTTTCTTATCAAAGGTGGTGTAGCGACTGATTTCGCAGTTGAGCATAAGACCTGCGGTAACGGCAAGCTCAATTACACGCTTGTTCATAACGGGCAACATACCGGGCATTCCGCTGCAAGCAGGACAAACGCAGTCGTTAGGCTCGTTGGCGGCAGAGTGACCGCCGCAAGAACAGAATATCTTTGATTCGGTGCTTAATTCAACGTGGGTTTCAAGACCGATAACCAATTCGTAATTCATATTATTCACCCATCCTTTCAACAGCGTTTGCAAGGCTTAACAAGGTTGCCTCGCCGAAAGCCTTACCCAAAAGCTGAACACCGCCTGATACAAAAGCAGGGGTGCCGATAAGGTTAGACAGAGATGTGAAGACAGACTCCTCAAACACCTTAACGAAGGCATCCTTAATATCATAACGCTCGTAGGCGGTTTTACTGCATACGGGGGTGAGCACTGCATCGTAATTTGCCATAAGCTCGGCGAACTTGTCGGCAATTACACGGCGCACCTTAAGGGATTTGTCGTAACAATCGGCATAGCGGTTTTTAGAAAGCACGTCGGAGCCGTACATAATGACTGCCTTGGTCAAGAAGTTAAAGCCTTCGGTACGGGAGTTAACGTAAAGCTCGTCAATATTCTTATACTGCTTGGCACGATGGCCGTATTTTACACCGTCGTAACGGGAAACGTTGTTGCAGGTTTCGGCGGTCATCAAAATCTGCCAAGCGGTGTTGGCGGTATCAAAAATATCAAAAGAAATTTCCTCAACCTCTACCCCGCATTTACGCAATTTGTCGGCATAAGCGGTAACGTTGGCTTTAACTGCATCGTCACATTTTTGAAGAAGCTCCTTAACAATGCATACCTTTTTGCCCTGAACGTCGCCAATGGTATAATCATAGGTTTGGTTTTTAAGGCAGGTTCCGTCTTTATCATCCTCGCCTGCGATAACCTCTATAATTTCTTTAACACCCTGAGCATTTTTAGCATATACACCCATCTGCTCACCTGATGCGGCGCAGGAAATTACGCCGTAACGGGATACGGTGCCGTAGGTTGCCTTTAAGAAATCCACACCTGAAAGGGCGGCGGCGCGGCGGCAACTGCCGTTCATATCAACACCCAGGGCGGCTTTAACCTCTCCCTCAGCCACCAAAGATGCGGCGGCGCCCTTTAAGGTATCCTCTTTTTCGGCATAGTGGGAAAATTCTCCCACAAGGTCAAGACCAAACTCGCCAACGTGAGTTTTGCCTGCCACTTTGTAGCCTTTGTTTTCAAGACGAGTAACTGCCTCGGCACTGAAAAGGGGCTTAAAGCCCTCCAGCATTTTTGAGCCTGCAGTTGCCTCCACATCCTTTACAAGAATGGTATCGTCAACGGCAATATTTCCGTTTAACTTAACACTGTAACAGTTCATCACTCACACCTCACTTTACAAGTCTGGGAACTTGCCAACTGTCATCACTACGCTCGGGAGCGCCCTGAAGCAAGCTCTCGCGAGTGAATGGTTGACGGCGTACATCTTCACGCAAAACGTTGGTCATTGGCATAACGTGTACCATTGGCTCAACGTCTGCGGTATCTACATTTGCAAGAACTTGCTCTTTTTCTGCCATGGTTGCAAAAATATCCTGAACAAGCTGCTCTTCTTCCTCGCTCAAGGCAATCTGATTAAGCTGCTGAGCGTTTGAGAAGGTGGAACGCTTGCCTGAGCTTTGCTTTGCAGAGCCGGAGGCACCTGCACTGCGCTGTGCCAAGGCACTGCCGCTGCCAAGCAGATGAACGTCCTCAAGCTGCTGATTGGTAACGTTGCCGGGAGCACCAAGAAGCAAATCCTGTGCGTTGCCGTTTAAGGGGAAGGCAATAACGTCGATAATCTTTTCTTCGTCGGTAAGAAGCATTACAATTCGGTCAACACCGGGTGCCATACCTGCGTGTGGGGGCGCACCGTACTGGAAGGCGGTGTAAAGGGCGTTAAAGCGCTCTTTAAGTTCTTCCTCGGTGTAGCCTGCAATCTCGAACGCTTTTTTCATTATATCAATATCGTGGTTACGGATGGCACCTGAAGCAAGCTCGATGCCGTTGCCAACAAGGTCATACTGATAAGCAAGCACTTGGCAGGGGTCATCACCAAGCAGAGCATCCATACCGCCCTGTGGCATTGAGAAGGGGTTGTGGGTAAAGATAATTTGCTCGGTTTCTTCATCCTCTTCAAACATGGGAAAGTCAACAACAAAGCAAAACTCAAATGCACCCTCGTCAATAAGGTCAAGTTGCTCTTTCTTAGCAAGCCAGGTACGAATCATACCTGCCTTTTTCTCGGTATCATTCTTCTTATCGTCGCAGATGAAGAAGAGAGTTTCGCCCTCTTTCACACCTGTGATTTCAACAATTTCTGCCTTTTTCTCATCGGTAAGGAACTTGGCAATAGGGCCTGCAAAAACGCCCTCTTTAAGAGTGATATAACCAAGACCGCCAAGTCCAACCTCACTTGAAGTGGCAAACTTTAATGAGTCTTCAAAGAACTTCTTTGACTTGCCCTGACAGTTGGCAACAATACCGCGAACGGGCTTGCCCTTAAATGCGGGGAAGTCAACGTCGCTGAAGAAAGCGGTTAAATCGCAAATAATAAGGGGGTTGCGAAGGTCGGGCTTATCAGAGCCGTAGGTCATCATTGCATCGGCATAGGTAATGCGGCGGAAAGGCTTGGGAGTAATTCTCTTATCAGAGAAGGTGCTGAAAATATTGTAAACAACGTCTTCACAAACGTCCAAAACCTCTTCCTGAGTGGAGAATGCCATTTCAAAGTCAAGCTGATAAAACTCACCGGGTGAGCGGTCTGCACGGGCATCTTCATCACGGAAGCAGGGTGCAATCTGGAAGTATCTGTCAAAGCCTGACACCATAAGCAGCTGCTTAAACTGCTGCGGTGCCTGTGGCAATGCATAGAATTTGCCGGGGTGCTTACGGCTTGGTACAAGGAAGTCACGGGCGCCCTCGGGTGATGATGCAGTAAGGATAGGAGTCTGCATCTCTAAAAAGCCCTTTTCCTCCATCAGCTTTCTCATATGACGGATAATCATTGAGCGCTTTACAAGGTTATTGTGATTTTTTGGGTTGCGCAAATCAAGATAGCGGTATTTAAGACGAAGTTCGTCCTTGCTGAGTCTTGACTCGCTAACGTCAAAGGGCATTCTGCTTACGCTTTTGCCCAAAACGGTCAGACTGTCGGCAACAAGTTCAACGGCACCTGTTTCAATCTTTTCGTTAACGGTTTCTTCGTCACGCTTTCTTACGATACCGCTTACAGAGATAACTGTTTCGCGGTTTACGTTTTTAAGCAATGACTCGTCGTGAACAACCACCTGTGTTATTCCCGTATAGTCCCTTAAATCAATAAAGATAACGCCACCGTGGTCGCGCACAACGTCAACCCAACCTGCAAGTTGCACAGTTTGACCGATATGCTTGTCACGAATGTCGTTACATAGCAGAGTTCTGTACATTAAAAATACCCCCTGAATTTTGGTAAAAATAAAAGCCCCGGAAATATATCGCTATATTTCCGGGACGAGTAAACTAAAATTTAACCCGCGGTGCCACCCGCATTGACACAAAAATGTGTCCGCTTTTTATATTAAATTAAAATTACAGTCGGAGTGTTCCCAAGCTTACTACTCATCTTAATGCGCTTTCAGTCGGTGGCGCATATTCCCTGTCAGACTTTCCACAAAAGCCGAGTCTCCGCCTATTAGTATAGCAAATGCTTTTTTAATTGTCAACAATATTTTGTTACTTTATTATATGCCTTATTCTGTTAATTATTAACCTTTGAATTTTGTATAAAGGGTTTTGCCCTTATCCATAATCTTGCCGTTAAGAAGTGCAAGTTGGCTGACGGTTACCGGCTCTGTGCCCTGCTCAAGCATAAGGGGCAGACACTCCTCCACTGCCTCAACGGTACGGTAGTTGCCCCCTGAGTCGTGCATTAGAATTATACTGCCATCCTGTTTGAACAGTTTTTTAAGAATGTCGGTGCGGGATTTGATGGTGTCAGTATCCTTAATACCCACAAAATTGCCGCATATATAGGTCATTCCAAAGTTATACTTTTCAAACTGATATACGGGATAGCTTGAATACACCAACGGAAAACGGAAAAGCTTGGTATCTTCACCTGTAATCTCTTTTATTTTAGCGGTGGTGTCGTTTACTTCTTTTAAAATATCTGCCTCTTTGCCTTGCTCGTGCAAGGTTTTAAAGTTGGGATGGCTCCAGGAATGACTGCCAATTTCACAACCAAGTTCTTTTGCCTTTGTAAGATTGTAACTGTTACCGTCTATATTTTTGCCAATAACAAAAAAGGTAAAAGGCACATTGTACCGTTCTGCTACCTCTAACAAACGGGTGGTAGTATCATAGCTTGGTCCGTCGTCAAAGGTAAGGGCTACAAACTTGTCGGTTGTAGGCCCGTCGTACTTTTTGACCTGCTCAAGCATCTGAAACACACACAGGGCGTCGCAACTGTCAATTTTGCCGTTTTTGTTGGCATCGGTGGTGGCAGTATTTAAACCGTCTGCCGATATATCACCGATTAGAGCTTGCTGAACTAAAAGCAAATCCAACCGACTAAAAAAGCCGTTGCCGCTCACGTCACCCATACTGCTTTTGCCAACCAATCTGCCGTAGTTAAGATATTCAGTGCCTGATACACCGCTTGACAACGTAAAATTGCGAAGCTTGGTGGCTTTTGCAGTTTCGCGGTCGTCAATTTTTATGTTTACACCGTTAAACTTAGGCAAAGCGCCAATCTGCTTTTTAAGGTTTGCGGCGCTTACTCGCAAAACGGCACGCTCATCCTCTGCACTTTTGCGGGTGACGATAATATCACCCTTGTTATATTCCATTTTATATGAAACGTAAATGGTGGTAAAAAAGCAGTTGTAGGAATAATCTGCAGTTATCGGTTTATCCTGCCAATAAAGACTGAAGCCCGTTTCATAAGGTTTATTTGAGGTAAATGACTCGTTTCTGCCACCTGCGTCAAAATTGCGTGAAGAGGATATGCGCAGGCTTAAATCACCAACTGAAATAGCGGTATAATCTGCCTCACGGCAGTTGTAGTTGTTGGTGATGGAATAATCCACCGACCAGGTAAACGAATCGGCAAGATTATAGGTTTTGTTAGAGGTAATTACTCCCCCTGAGCCTGAAACCACTGCCTCGGTGCCGTCGGCACTTACACTTACACCCTGCAAAGCCCAGTTGCCGTCATTCCAAGTGCCGCTGTAAAGAGGTGCCGCAGATACCTTTGCCGTTGGCATAACTAAAGCCACCAAAAGTAAGGAGATTATTAACGATAAGCCTTTTTTCATTAAACTCACCCTATTGCCTTTTATTAAACAGTGCGCACCGCTTCGAAAACAAAGCGATGCGCCGAATCTTAATTTATCTGAAATCAGAATAAAGGGACTCACCCTTATCCATTGTTACACCCTTAATTTGAGCAAGTTCACTTACGGTAACAAGCTCAAATCCATTTTGAATAAGCCACGGAACAGCCTCTTCAAGTGCTTCAACCGTCTTGTAATTGTAGCCTGAATCGTGCATCAAAATAATATTTCCGTCAACTGCCAACTCTTTGATTTTTGCAGTACGGGATGCAACGGTATCGGTGTCGTTAATACCTACAAAATGGCCGCAAATATAGGTCATTCCAAAGTTAAACTTAGCAAAGTCCTTAACAGGAAATCCGGAATAAACCAAGGGGAAACGGAAAAGCTCCACCTCTTTGCCTGTTACTGCAGTGATAGCGGCGTTGGCGTCGTTAACCTCTGCCATAATAGTCTCTTCATCACCGTTATCAAGCAAGGTTTTGAAGTTTTGATGGCTCCAAGAGTGACTGCCTATCTCAAATCCAAGAGCATCAGCGCGTTCAAGATTATATTGAGCGTTGGCTATATTTTTGGCTACAACAAAGAAGGTTGCCTTTGCATTGTTGCGCTCGAATATATCAAGAATTCGTGTGGTAGTGCTGTAACTGGGACCGTCGTCAAAGGTAAGCGCAAGATATTTTGTGCTTACGGGGCCTGCATACTCCTTTACGCCCAACATCATTTGCTGAATAAAGAGCACGTCTGCACTGTCAAAATTGCCGCTCTTATCTGCATCAGCCTGAGTCATATCGCACTGACCGCTAACCTGATGACCAAGCGCAAGCATCTGTGCGTCAAGGAAGTCAACGGCACTTAAAGTACCGCTTCCGTCAATATCACCACGGTTGTTGCAGGTCTCTACACGGGACAGATTTGTATACTCCACTCCGGTAGAGCCGCTGTTAAGAACAAAGTTTTTAAAACGGGTTGTCTTGTATTTTTCGTTACCTTTAATCACAACGCCTGCATTGGCAAAGCTGTAATTTGAGCCTGCGGCGGCTTTAAAGGTTTTTGCGCTGACTCGCAAAATGGCACGGGTTTCGCCTGTTGTTTTGCGGGTTACAACTATATCTCCGTTATCAAAATCAACGCCGTAGGTAACGTAACTGCTTACATACATACTGTCGTAGCAATAATCTGCAGCAAGTTCCGTACCATTCCACTGCAAACGGGCACAGGTAAGATAGGGGCGTTTGTTAGTAACCTCATCACTGCCTGCAGGGGCATCGGGATTAAACTTGTCGGATACGTATAAGGTCAAACCGCCCACGCTAAAGGATGAATATTGACTTTCGTTACAGTTATAGTTGTTAACGATAGCATAATCAACACTGAAATTAAAAGCCTTGCCTAAATTATAGGTGTTTGACAGGGTTGCCACACAGTTTGCGCCGTTTGATACACTAAGCACAGCGCCTGTTTCATCAACCGCGCCATTGCCTGTAATGGTCCAGTTTCCGTCGTTCCACAATCCGCTGTAAAGGGTAACTGACTGGGCATTTGCCATAGGTATGCCAACAAGCATAAGGCAAACGCACAAAATTACTGAAAAAGCCTTTATTAGAAATTTATTCATTATAATACCTCTATTCAATACTCACTAAGCACCTTGCCAAGTTGTGCTTTGTACTCATCGATAACCGACTGAGGCGATACTACCTTAACACCGTTACCAAAGCCGAAAAGCCATGAATAAAACTTTTGGGACAGGTTAACGGGCAAGGAGGCTCTGAATTTGCCTTCACCCACAGGAACGGTTTTAAGCTTGGTGCCAAACTGGTCAAATACGGCACCTGCTAAGGAGTTGTCAAACTCACACACAACAACAGCGTGCTCACCGCCAAACTGAGAGAAGGATGCCCTTTCTCTGTCAATGGGGCTGTACGACTTGTACCGCTTTTGCTCTTCTCTTTCAAGTTCGGTAACTTTGACGCCCTCCATCAAATCAAGGCGGAAGCTTGAAATGGTATCGTACTTTGAGTGATAGGCGTGCATATAGTATTTTTCGTTATCCCACACAACTGCGTATGGGCTTACAACGTACTCTGCACCGCCGTTTCGGTATTCCTTTTTGCCGTTTGGCAAGTAGCGGAAATATTTAAAGGATACTCTGCGGTTGCGCCTTATTGCCTCGTAAACACCGTCAAGCACGTAAAAAATCTGCTCGTTATCAGTCTTGTCATCATCGGTCATATAAAGACCGCGACGAAGCCCCTCTGCCTGATGAACCGAGGCAAGAGAGCCTAACTTATTGATAAGTTGTTTAGACTTTTTTACAGTGATAAATCGCGACGACTGCACTGCATCTGCAAGGAGTTTAAGCTCGTGCAGTTCAAAATCACGGCTCATCACATAGTAACCTCTTGGTGCAGAGGTGCTTTTGCCAATATCAATACCAAACTCCTCAAGAGCCTCAATATGACGGTAGATTGCCTTGCGGTCACAACCGTAGCCAATCTCTTCAAGCTGTTCGATAATAGCCTCTGCCGTTAAGGGATGGTCTTCATCCGTTTGCTCGGTAAGTATGCGCCAGACGTGTAAAAAAACCTCTTTAGAGGCTTTTACCCCTGCCATTACAGTGTACCGAAAATTCGGTCGCCTGCGTCACCAAGGCCGGGCACGATGTATCCGTGCTCGTTAAGGCACTTGTCAATAGCGGCAGTATAAACAGGCACGTCGGGATGAGCCTCGATAAATGCCTTGATGCCCTCGGGTGCAGAAATGATGCACATAAACTTAATTGAACGGGGATTGCGCTTTTTAATCTGACTTACTGCATCAATGGCAGAGCCGCCTGTTGCAAGCATGGGGTCAACGATGATAACGTCCCGCTCCTCAATATCATGAGGAAGCTTGCAGTAATATTCAACAGGCTGAAGAGTCTCGTGGTCGCGGTAAAGACCGATGTGACCGATACGTGCACCCGGAATCAATGCAACCATACCGTCAACCATTCCAAGACCTGCGCGCAAAATAGGCACAACTGCCAATTTGCGACCTGCAATAATATTTGTGTTTGCCATTCCAACGGGAGTTTTAACCTCTACCTCTTTAAGCGGAAGGTCACGGGTTGCCTCAAAACACATAAGGGTTGCAATTTCACTTACAAGCTGACGGAAATCCTTTGAACTGGTATTTTCGTCGCGAAGCAAAGATACCTTGTGCTGTACAAGTGGGTGGTCAATCCAAGTTACGTTTTTAAACTCTGTGTTCATTTTAAGCGCTCCATTCATTTTTATATTTATTATAAAGAATTTTCTTGCTCGATTTTAGTTATAAGGTCAACTCTGCGCTGATGTCTGCCACCCTCAAACTCGGCATTTACAAACTCTTCCACCATAAGCTTGGCAGTTTCAATACCGATAACACGGGCGCCAAGGCAAAGTATATTTGCATTGTTGTGAATACGGGTAAGCTTTGCGCTGTAAACCTCACTGCAAGCGGCGGCGCGAATGCCCTTGACCTTGTTAGCCGCCATTGACATACCGATACCCGTGCCGCAAACAAGTATACCCAGCTCTGCCTCGCCACTGACAACCTTGCTTGCCACCTCAAATGCCTTCTCAGGATAATCCACTGCTTCACCGGGCTGAATTCCGCAATCAATTACGGTGTTGCCAAGACCTTCAAGATAAGCCTTAAGCTCGTTTTTAAACTCGGGACCGCCGTGGTCACAACCCATTGCAATAACCTTTGACATATAAAAACTTCCTTCCGAAAATTTATTTACCTTCTGTTTTTGCCTTTAATTCACGCTCTGCCTGTGGCAGTCGCAAATAACTGGGCAACAAGTCTTGTGGACCTACGGGACCATACTCCCCTGCCAATATTGCCACCTCACCTGCACGCTGAACGCTTATATTATTGCTAACCTTAATGCAGGAAAGAGACTCGCCGAATTTATTATAGCACAAATCCATTCCGCCGCCAACAAGAATTATCTTATTATCGGGATTTTTTTGCTTATATTCCAACAGTTCTTTTTCAAGCTCGTCGCACATAAGGGCTCTGTCTTCACAAAGTCGGGTTAAAGTTGTTCCGTCGGAATAAAAAAGAGCGTTATAAACCTGATTGCAACGGGCATCCATAACGGCGCAGATAAGCCCCGTCATATCCTTTGCACCCATTGCGATGGCGTGAAGGGTTGACACGCCCACACACTCTTTGCCGCAACCCATTGCCATTCCCTTAACGGCGGCAATGCCTATGCGAAGGCCTGTAAATGAGCCGGGGCCCACTGTTACGGCAAACAAATCCATATCTTTAAGAGTCAGCTCGGAATTTTTAAGCATAGACTCAACCATAGGCATCAAGGTGCGTGAATGGGTAAGCCCTGCGCTGACAAAGCTTTCACATATACGGACGCCGTTTTCAACAACGGCACAGGACGCCGCCTTGTCGGCACAATCAACTGCAAGAATTTTCATATTTCTGCCCCCAACACTGTTATAATACGCTCGTCATCCTTTTCACCGCGGCGGATGTCAACCTTTATATGATTTTCAGGCAAGGCAGAGGTGATATTTTCACTCCACTCAACCGAAAGGACAGATGCTTGCTCCATATAATCAAAAAAGCCTGTGGAATATAAATCCTCCCACCCGTCAACCCGATACATATCAAAATGGTAAAGGGGCAATCTGCCACCCACGTATTCGTGAACAATAGCAAAGGTAGGCGAGGTAACCTCACCCTCATAACCCAGTCCTTTTGCAAGGCCGCGGGTAAAGGCGGTTTTGCCTGCGCCAAGGTCACCCGTCATTGCAATCACACAGGGAGATATATTTTTTGCCATTTTTTCTGCCAAAGCCTCGGTTTCACGGGGGCTTTTGGTTACAAAAACACTCATTTTTTACCTCTTAATAAAATCTTTAACAATATGATAACATATTTTAAAACTAATTTAAAGTATTTACTTGAACTTATTTAAATAATAAACTATAATGTATGCAAACCTTAATCACACAAACTATTTTAAAGGAGGTTGCCGACTGTGTCAAGACTGTGGGGACGATTTGCCGACTATATTCGTGAAACCGATAAGTTTTTGCTGTCAATTAGCCTTTTTGCATCTATTTACGGCGCTTTTATAATTTTGTCTGCCACCCATTTTACAGGCAGCCCCCGTTTTTTCTTCGTTCACCTTTTGGGAACGGGTATCGGTCTTGGTCTTGCGGTTATAATATCCACCATTGCTCCCTATGAACGTCTGCTTCGTTTGTGGCCTCTGTGGGCAGGCATTGCTCTTTTATTGGTTGGACTGACCTTCTTTATCGGTTACGCTCCCGTCGGTACCGATGATAAGGCTTGGTTAAGACTGCCCGGTAATATGTCCTTTCAGCCCAGTGAGTTATTAAAAATTGCTTTTGTTATTACCTTTGCAAAGCACGTAGGTGCAGTTGAATCTAAAATCAACACCTTCCGCAATTTGTTTTTACTGTGTGTTCACGGCGCTATCCCCGTTGTTATCATTCACATTCAGGGTGACGACGGTACCGCACTTGTTATGGCGGTTATGTTTGTGGCGATGATGTTTGCCGCCGGTGTTAAGATGCGCTATTTTGCCATCTTTTTCGGTGTACTGCTTGCATCACTGCCTGTTATATGGTTCGGTCTGCTTGACGAAATGCAGAAAAACCGATTTTTGATTTTGTTCAATCCCGAAGCCGACCTGTATGGCCGCGGTTGGCAACAGTGGCGCGCCCGTCTTGCCTTGGCAAACGGCGGATTTTGGGGTCAGGGATATATGAAGGGTGAAATTGTGCAAAGCAATCAGTTGCCCAAGGGTTATAACGACTTCATTTTTGCCTCGGCAGGTGAAGAATTGGGTATGCTTGGTCTGCTTGCAATCATCCTGCTTCTTGGGGCAATCTGTGTGCGACTGCTTATTACCGCTCACCGTGCCAAAGATAAGGCAGGCGCCGTCATTTGCGTGGGCATTTTCGGTATGCTTGCGGCACAGTCAATTCTTAATATTGGAATGTGCATTTCTCTGCTTCCCGTTGTTGGCGTTACCCTGCCCCTTTTCAGTGCAGGCGGCACCTCGGTTATGACCACCTTTATGAGCATCGGTCTTGCCACCAACGTTTATATGCACCGCTCCAACCGTGTAATGCAGCTTATTGACGATATGTAGGTGGGGCTTATGAAATTTTACTTTTACACTCTTGGTTGCAAGGTCAACCAATATGAAACCTCGGTTATGCAAAAACTTGTAACCGAAAGCGGTCACTCCCTTACCGACAGTAAGGAGTCTGCCGATATAATAGTCATAAACTCTTGCACCGTTACGGGTGAAAGCGACCGCAAAACCCGTCAGGCAGTGCGCCGTTTTAAGCGCAACAACCCAACCTGCACAGTGGTGCTTACAGGTTGTCTGCCTCAGGCTTTTAAAGATGATGCTATATCCCTTGCCGAAGCGGATATTCTGCTTGGCAACGGCTCTAACCACCGTCTTATTAAGGCGGTGGAGCGTTTTTTTGAAAAGGGCGAAAGAGTGGTTGACATAATACCACACGAGCGTGACGATAAATTCTGCACTCCCACCCTTGACCGCTTCCCTGAGCGGACGCGGGCTTACATAAAAATTCAAGACGGGTGCGAGCGTTATTGCACCTATTGTATCATACCCACTGCAAGAGGATGGGTCCGCTCTAAATCCCCCAACGTGATAAAAAGCGAGGTGGCGGATTTAGTCCGAAACGGTCATAGAGAGATTGTGCTTGTAGGCATAAATCTTTCCACCTACGGCAAGGATTTGGGACTTAATCTGTGTGATGCAGTTGATGCCACCGCAGAGGTAGAGGGAGTAGATAGGGTACGTCTTGGCTCTTTGGAGCCTGACCTTTTCACCGACGAGATGCTGACACGCCTTGCTAATCAGAAAAAGTTATGCCCTCAGTTCCACTTGGCTCTGCAATCGGGGTGCGATGCCACCTTGCACCGTATGAACAGACGGTATGACACCGCTTTTTATGCCGATTTGGTCGGTCGCATCCGCAAAGCCTTTACAAACTCCTCTATCACCACCGATATTATGGTGGGTTTTGTGGGCGAAACGGAAGAAGAATTTAATCAGTCGGTTGAATTTGTAAAGCAAATCGGCTTTGCGCGAAGCCACGTTTTTGCCTACTCCCGTCGGGCAGGTACTCCCGCTGACCGAATGAAAGGTCACCTTGAAAACTCGGTTAAAGAGGCTCGGTCAAGGATTATGATTGAGGTTGCAAACGGGTGCGAAGCGAAATTTTTACAGTCACAGGTGGGGCTTGTCTGCCCTGTGCTGTTTGAACAGTGTGACGGTGAATATTGGTGCGGATATACTCCCAACTACACGCAAATCAAGGTGAAATGCAGTGATAATCTGCAGGGACTTATTAAAAATGTAAAAATCACCGAGGCAAAGGATACCTGTTGCATAGGTGAAATTGAGGAATAATATGAGTAAAATCAAATCTACGGCGTTGCTTTTTGTTACGGCAATGATATGGGGCTTTGCCTTTGTGGCACAGCTTGACTCGGCAAGTAAAATCGGCGGATTTACATATAACGGCACAAGATTTTTGCTTGGCGCCGCATCTCTTATCCCACTTATTTTAATTTTTGATAAAGGCAAAAAATATGCAAGTTGGGGTGAGCATATCAAAAAAGGCCTTTTGGCAGGTCTGATTCTGTTTACCGCATCAAGCTTGCAACAAATCGGCATCATTATAACCAACAGTGCAGGCAAAGCAGGCTTTTTGACAGGACTTTACACTGTGCTTGTGCCCCTTATCAGTTTTTTGTTTCTTAAAAAGAAAAACGGACTTAACATCTGGATGGGTGTAGTTCTGGCACTGTCGGGACTGTTTATGCTTTGTATTCTTGGCTCCACCACCAATGCATCGGGTGAAACGGCGGAAAACGTTGGAATGATTGTTGAGTTTATAAAAAAATCGGTGCCTGCCGCCGCTTTTGAATGGGTTGGTATGGGACTGCTCTTTATCGGTGCAATATTCTGGGCACTGCATATTATTTGTATTGACTCGGTTATTGCCGATTTAAGTTCCCTTAAATTTTCTGCGGTGCAATTTGTTGTGTGCGCCCTTTTGTGTTGGGTAGTTGCCCTGCTTACAGAGTTTACGTCGGTTGATAGCACCCTTACCCAAATCGGTGATGCAGGCATCTCTATTCTTTACGGAGGTCTGTTGTCGGTTGGCGTCGCCTACACCTGTCAGTCGGTTGGTCAGCGGTATGCAAATCCCACCTTTGCCGCCATTGTTCTTTCCACCGAAAGCATTTTCAGTGCAATTGGCGAAATGCTATTTTTCATTGTTATTATGGGGCAGACCGATTATACAGGGCTTGGTGTGTGGGGATATTTGGGCTGCGCCGTTATGTTTGCAGGCATTGTAGTATCCCAACTTGAATTTAAAAAGAAAACAGTTTAACAAAAAAACAACCTCCGCGGAGGTTGTTTTTTCTATTATTGTTCGCTTTGATTAAATACCCAAAACATAAGGTGAGTAAGCACCATGTGCAAATCTTCGGTAATCTGCATATTATCAATAGGCACGTGAACGCTGACGTCCGACATATTTTTGAGAGTTCCTCCGTTATAACCGGTAAGTCCCACTACTTTATTTCCTCGGTCCTTTGCATATTTCACAGCGCGCAATACGTTTTCGGAATTACCGCTGCCCGAAATGCCGATTACCACGTCTCCGTCACGCAAAAAGTTCTTTAGCTGCTCAACAAAAATCTCGTCATACGAAACGTCGTTTGCCAAACTGAGCAAAGTAGGCGAATTATCCACCAAACAGATAACGCGGTAACGTTTATCAAGGGGCTTGCCCAAACTTAAACCTTTGTTAAAATCCCCTGCAAAATGGGATGCAGTTGCACCACTGCCACCGTTACCCATAATAAAAATTTGCTTATCATTGTCTCGTGCATCCGTCAATAAATTCATTAGTTGGTTAATTGACTCTGTATCCATTTTCAAAAAAGTGTCGATTAACTGTTGGCGGTAGTTTGCAATCAAATTTGTGTAGTCCATTTATTCATCCTCTTTTCGTTTGACTTAATGCTTTTTGCATGGTATCATTGTATCACATCACGCCAAAATGCGCAATATTTGGCGAAAAGATTGAAATTTGCGCACTTTTTACGCGCAAAAGGAGAAAAGTTATGCACAGAGCTATAAGAAAAGACGAGATTTTGGAACTGCTTAAACGATACAACTATATGACCGTACCCTTTTTGGCAAAAACTTTGCACATAAGTCAATCAAGCGTCCGCCGCGACCTTGCCGTAATGGAAACGCAAGGGTTGGTCAAGCGCACCCACGGTGGCGTATCGGAAGTGGAAAGCAGCAACACCTTGGCACCCTATTCTTTACGAATGCAAGAAAACAGCATTGCAAAGCGTGCCATTTGCACCAAAGCTGCATCACTAATACAAGACGGTGACGTAGTTTTTATTGACGGCTCCACCACCTGCTTGTTTTTGCCTGAACTTATCGAGCAAAAGCGCAATATAACTGTGCTAACCAACAGTTTGCGCCTTGCTGCAATGTTTAAAAACAACAACGTGCAGGTTTATTGCACAGGAGGTAGTTTGCGCCTACAAGACGAATACGTTATGGCAGGACCTATGGCAGAAGATAACGTAAGAAAAATGCGCACCGATTGGATGTTTTTCTCTGCCCGAGCAATAGACGAGCAGGGCG
Source organism: Clostridia bacterium (assembly GCA_017407645.1). Lineage (GTDB taxonomy): Bacteria > Bacillota > Clostridia > Oscillospirales > Acutalibacteraceae > RGIG2206. Next base: position 61,158 of record JAFQWE010000012.1, read on the forward strand.
TAATCACCGACTTAAACGAGCCCGAAACGTCACTTAGGCAAGTGGCAATGGCTCATACCGAAAAGGCTGTATTTTTGTGTGACAGTTCAAAATTTAATCGCAAATCGTTATTTACCCTATGCAACAGTGAAGATTTGTATGGCATTATTTCCGACGTTCAATTGCCCGAGCCCATCAATAAAAAAGAGATACTATAAAACAAAGAGGCAAGCAGATGCTTGCCTCTTTGTTTTATTTAACGGTATCAACCTTTATCATATTGGTAGTGCCCGAAATTCCAAGAGGAATACCTGCGGTAAGCACCACAATATCTCCCCTTCTGACCAACCCGTTTTTAAGGGCAACGCTGACGGCGTGGTCAAAAAGCTCATCGGTATTATTCTTTTCGTCGCACATAAGGGGTATCACGCCCCAAGACATATTCATTTGCCTGCAAACACGCTTGTCGGTGGTGCAACCCACTATCATACAAGAGGGACGATGCTTGGAAATCATACGGGCGGTTGAGCCTGTTTTGGTAACGGTGATAATCGCCTTTGCACCTAAATCATGAGCCGTAGTAACGGTTGCGTGAGATATGGCGTTGGTTATAGGCTTATGGGTCATATTAACACTTGGGTCGTATCGGTGGGCATAGTCAATCTGTCCTTCGGTAGTTTCGGCAATAAGATCCATAGTTTTAACCGCCTCAACAGGATGCTCACCTGCGGCGGTTTCACCCGAAAGCATTATAGCAGAGGTGCCGTCATATATGGCGTTGGCAACGTCGGTTATTTCTGCTCTGGTGGGGCGTGGATTGGTTATCATCGACTCAAGCATCTGAGTGGCGGTAATAACCTGCTTGCCTGCTTTGTACCCCTTTGAAATCAGTTCCTTTTGTATAGAGGGAATTTGCTCAAAAGGAATTTCTACTCCCATATCTCCACGGGCAACCATAATTCCGTCGGAACAAGCAATAATCTCGTCAATATTATTAACGCCATCCATATTTTCAATCTTTGCGATTATGCGGACGGAATGAAATCCCACCGCATTGGTAAATTTGCGCAGATAGTCAACATCGGCAGCAGAGCGTACAAAAGAGGCGGCAATAAAGTCAAAACCCATTTTTGCGCCAAATTCCAAGTCAGACATATCTTGCTCTGACAAATAGGGCATTGAAAGTTCAATCCCCGGCACGTTGACTCCTTTTCTTTCAGAAAGCACACCGCCGTCAACAACACGGCAGTGCACATCTTCACCTTGTATGCTTTCCACCGTCATTGCCACAAGGCCGTCGTTAATAAGCACGCGGGTACCAACCCTTACATCCTGAGCAAAGCCTTTAAAGGAAACCGAGGCAATATGCTCATCGCACTCTATGTCGCGAGTGGTTAGTATATATTCGTCACCCTCGCTGACAGTCACCTTTTTGCCATCCTTAAAGGTGCCAAGACGTACCTCGGGTCCGCGTGTATCAAGCATCGTTGCAATGGGCAAATTAAGTTTTTCACGCAAAGTTTTAACCTGTTCAAAGCGGCGTTTATGGATTTCATAATCACCATGAGAAAAGTTGAAACGTGCAATATTCATTCCGTTAAGCATCATCTGCTCTAACACATCGCCTTTATCGGTTGAAGGACCGACTGTGCAAATAATTTTAGTCTTTCGCATTTTAACACATCCATTTTATCTATTGAGTATATTTACCTCTATTATCATAATATCACCAAAGGCATCCTATTCAATTCTCTTTTAGACATAATTAGTTTGATTTAGGTCAAAAAAACAACTGCTTGGTTACTTTCAAGCAGGTGTTTTTAATTATTCTTCAGGTATATCTTCAGTGGGTTTTGGCTTTTTGGCAAATAAGCCTTTAATCCATTCTACCCCTCTTTTTGTCATATCAAAATCGTACTCGGCAGGCTCTGCCTCTGTATATGCGGTTTCGGCGGCATCCTGTCTTGCCCACTCGTTGAGAAGTGTATTTCGTTCAACGTTTTCTACCTTGAATTTGTCGGGATTTGCCTTTTTGGCACGGTTAAAGAGGACAAAGTAAATCGCCAATGCTATCGCTGATGCAATTGATACCGCAATGCCGACAACCAATCCCGGTGTATTGTAATCAAAACGTAGGGTATGCTCGCCCTTGCCTACGCGCACCGCCATTAGTCCTGCATTGACGCACTCAACCTCTGCCGCCTTGCCGTCAATGGTGACTGACCATCCGCGCTCGTAAGGAACGGCATAGAAAACAAGGTTTTCACGCTTCATATTAACCTTGCTTGTGAAGCCAAAATTATCAATTTTCAGGGGTTCGCTTACAACGTTTTGCTGTAACTTTTTGCAATCGGCAATATAACTGTCTGTTCCAAAGGACATAAATGCGTCGTCGGTATCCATACCTTTAACTTCAACAAGAAGGTCGGAATGCTTTTTCACCTGCTCTTTAGTAAGAAGCATTGCCTTAAGCAAGATTTGTGCCTTGCTTGAGCTGAAAAAGGAATTCACCGTTTCTTCAGTGATACAATAATCGTAGGTAAAGCCGTAGGGTACGAAGCAATCGTTCTGATATATCTTAAAATCGTTTTGTGTTTCAAGATAGGTAAAGCCCGGCATTTTGTTATAACCCGACGAATCGAAATTTACGTCATCCGCATTGCCGATATAGTCAATAAGATAGCGGACGGCAAGCAGTCCCCTTATCTCGTAATCTTCACTTTCGGGACGGGTGGCAACTCCTCTGTCAACCCCTACAAACTCGTAAAAATCAAAAACTGAGCCGGGCACGTTTGAATGAAATGCCTGAATTGACGGGTAGCCCAAGAACATTGCGGTGTTATCGGTACCCTCATAAACATCGATACGCTCGCCGTCGTTTATATCAAGGTCAAGGTTGCCGTTAATAAGAGTGTGGGACATATAATAGGTGTTGTCACCGTTGCGGACACCCCACTCAATGTGACAGGTGGCATAAAGCACGGTAATACAGCAAATTGCTACCACGCACATACGCCAGAAAATGGGGCGGTTGGCTTTTACAAGACTGATATACTCACCCTCGCACATCTTTTCGTTGTGCTTTTTAAAGCCTTGGCGCATCACAATCAAAATCAGGAATATAAGCAACGAAACGATAGCAATAGCCGACATTCCCCAGAAAAGCAAGCGATATGTGGATTTGGTTGCTGTGCTTTCCTCGTTTGCGTTAGAGAACAATCCAAACAGATGGAAGCCTTGCTCGTGACTAAACCAAGATGGCATAAGTCCGATAACCACGGCAAAGGAAAGGGTTATGCCAATGCTCCATCTAAATGCCGACGCCCAGTTAATATCGGTGCGCTCCAAGGCTTGCACCGAAATAAGCGCGCAAATAAGCACGGGCATATAAAACCAACGGGCATAGTAGCCGTAATTAAACATTGAAAATGCACTGTTAAGCACAGGGATAAACGCCATAAAGCAACAAACGGTAAAAAGGCGCTTTTGCCAAGTGCATTTGCAGGTTTGAAGCCAACCGATGACACCTGTCAGACTTACAAGAGGAAGCCATCCGCTTATAGATGACCACTTAATATCTGCATCGGGGAAAAAGACGGGACGGGCAGGATTATCAGGCGGAAAGAAGAAGCTTTGAATTATATTAAGATTTATTTGGGGGCGTGGATAAGTGACAGCATCCCACCCTGCAATAAAGCTGGTGGCTCGGTCATTGCCGATAACTGTAAAATAGGTGGGAAGCAAAATTGCCATTGCCATAAGGGTGCCAAGGACTGCCTCCAACGCCAAAAAGCCGAAGCGCGCCCAACTAATTCGCCAGCTTTTTGAGATAACCTTGACGGCAAAGTAAATTATACAGAAAATTGCCATACCGAAAAAGAAGTAATAGTTGCTAAGGGCACATAAAAATACGGTGATAGCAAATACGCCACGCTTATTTTCGGTAACAAAAAGCTCCATTGAAAGCAAAAGCAGTGGAAAATAAATTATGGCTTCGTGAAAGTGGTTAAAGAAAATATTATAGACCGCATAGCCCGAAAAGGCATACATCAGTGCGCCCATAAGGGCATTGTGGGTGTAGCGGACAAATCGCCTTAAATAGCAATATGCAGTGAGAGAGGCACAGGCAAACTTGAGCATAAGCAGGGGACCCATAAGATAGGGCACCCAAGCGTTTGGGAAAGGCAGAGTCAACCAAAAGAAAGGACTGCCGATAAGATAAAAACTGTATGAGCCGATGAAATCAACACCCAAATCGGTGTGCCAATTCCAAAAAAGATTGCCCGATTTTACCGCCTTGTGTGCAAGCTGATAAAATGGAATTTGCTGAACGTTAAAGTCGCCGTAATATAAAAACAGTCCGTAACTTGAAAGTATTTGCACGCCAAAAAAGATTGCCGACACGCCAAGTGCCAACAAAAATGCTTGCAAATATCTTTCTTTTTGCGGTTTAATAAGCATCATTAAGCCTGTCCCCCAAAATAATTATATTGATATTATAACAGATAATGGTATAATAATAAAGTAAAATTTACATATTCAAAGGATTGTTTTTATATGAACAGCAATTTTTACGCTATGCTTGCACGAATGAAATATATTAACCGTTGGGGACTTATGCGAAACACCCGCAACGAAACCTTAAGCGAGCACTGTCTTGACACCGCTTTTATTGCTCACGCTCTTGTTATAATTCACAATCGCAAATTCGGTGGCAATCTTAATCCCGAGCACGCCGCCTGCCTTGCTATGTTTCACGATGCGTCAGAAATTATTACGGGTGATATGCCAACCCCCGTTAAATATTTTAATCCCGAAATCCGCAAAGCATACAAGGAGGCTGAAAAAGCGGCCTGTGACCGTCTTGTAGGCTTCTTGCCCGATTATATGAAGGAGGATATATCCCCTCTTATTATACAAGAGGATGAAGAGTATATGCCCTTTATAAAAGCGGCGGACAAGCTTAGCGCACTGGCAAAATGCATTGAGGAAAAGGGTATGGGCAACAAAGAATTTGCCGATGCGGAAAAATCCACCGAGGCCGCTGTAAAAGCCCTCAATCTGCCTGCAGCTGACGAGTTTTTGAAGGTGTTTATGAAGTCTTACGGTATGACCCTTGACCGTCAAAGCGACGACAAATAATTAGCCTTGACTTTGTCTTTTAAGTCAGTTAAAATTTTATTATAAACTAAAAAAGAGGTAACTAATATGAATAAAGGCAAAATTGTTGCAGTAGTTGGTATGTGTGGCTCGGGAAAATCGGTTGTTACCGAGGTTTTCACCGATGCAGGTTGGAAGTCGGTCTATTTCGGCGGAGTAACTATGGAAGAACTTGAGCGCCGCGGTCTGCCTAAAAACGAGGCAAATGAGCGCGCCGTTCGTGAAGAGCTTCGCGCAAAGCACGGTCTTGCCGCCTATGCCGTATTGCTTGCCGACCGTATTGAGCAGTTTGCAAGCGAGGGCAACGTTGTGCTTGACGGACTTTATTCATGGTCAGAGTACAAATATCTGCAGGATAAATTCGGTGACAAGCTGCATATTCTTGCCATTGTAACCGACCGTAGCGTGCGCTATTCCCGTTTGGGCACCCGTACTATCCGTCCCCTTACCCCTGCTGAAGCCACGGCACGTGATTACTCCGAAATTGAAAATCTTGAAAAGGGCGGTCCCATCTCTATTGCTGACCGATTCATCACCAATAACGGCACCGCAGAGGAGCTTGTTAAGGCTGTTAAGGACTATATGAACGAAATTTAATAATTTGTGTCTGTATTCAAAGAAAAACCTGCGATTTGTTGTTGAATTGCAGGTTTTATTATGTTAAAATTTACCCAAATAACACAAAGGAGTGTTTAGTGTGAAATTCAACGTATCAAATATTGAACCTCGTTTGGCAGAGGGACTTAAAACTCTGTCAAATTACTTTGATTTCAGCCTTTGCGACTTCGGTATTAACCTTACTGCCGTCAAGGGTGACAGACTTGATCTTAATTTTGACGGCGAAACTGCCCAGATTACATATAACAGTGACGTTGCTTTTTACCGCGCAATCGGTCACATTTTGCAAGCAAACGGTCCTATCACAAAGACCGAATCCAGCAATTTTAATATGTGCGGCGCTATGTACGACCACTCCCGCAACGGCGTGCTTAATATGGAATACACCAAAATGACCATTGCCCGACTTGCCATGCTTGGTATGAACACCTATCTTATGTATATGGAAGATACCTATCAGGTTGAGGGCGAGGAATTGTTTGGTTATATGCGCGGTGCATACTCCCCTGCCGAGCTTAAAGAGATTGACGATTTTGCATACGCTTTGGGTATTGAGGTTGTGCCTTGTATTCAGACCTTGGCTCATCTTAACTGCTTCCTTCGTCACACCAAAGCAAAAGAAAAATATCACGATATTGACGACGTTATGGAGGTTGGCAAACCTGAGGTGCTTGACCTTATTGACCGTATGTTCAGCACCCTGTCAAAATGCTTCCGCTCCAAAAAAATGCACGCAGGTATGGACGAGGCTTACGCAGTGGGCCGCGGTAAATACCTTGACCATAACGGCTATCAAACTCGCAAAGAGGTTATGAAGCGTCATATTGAAGCAGTCAGTGAAATTGCCAAAAAATACGACTACTACCTGCTTGTGTGGGACGATATGTTCTATCGCGGCGAGGGTAGCGAACTGAGCGGCATCCGTCCCGATAATATGCACATCGTTTATTGGAACTATTATGACGAAACCGAAGAGGCATATCTTGATAAATTGGATGTAAGACTTGCCGACGACCCCGACGCCTTCTTTGCAGGCGGCGCTTGGCGTTGGGGCACCAACGTGCCTTGCCATCGCAAAACTGTAATCACCACCGAAAAGGCGCTTAGCGCTTGTCTGAAGCGTAACGTTCGCAACGTTTTCACTACCAGTTGGGGTGACGACGGCAACGAAACTCCCGTTGAATGCCACTGGCTTGGTATCACTATGTTTGCAGAGTACAATTATTCTGCACAATATGATGCCGACGCCTTTAAAGCAAAGCTTAAGTGGCTTACAGGCATGAGTTATGACGAGTGGATGCTTCAAGATGACATAAACAACTTTGCAAATTGCGAAAACACCAATACCTTTGAAAAAATCGTACTGCTTCAGGACCCTCTTTGCGGTATGCACGATGCTTACGCACGCGATGCAGGTAATATTTGCGACCTTACCGCTCACTATACGGGTCTTGCCGATAAGTTTGAGGCACTTGCAACCCGTAATGATAACAACACCGTAGTTAATGAGTTTTATGCCGCACTCTGCCACTGCCTTGCTCTTAAGTGGAATTTAGGAATTAGTGCCGCCGACGCATATCTTGCAGGCGACAAGGCTGCTCTTAAAGAGATTGCCGATAAGACTGTGCCCGCTTTGATAGATTGGCTTGATAAAGCAAGAATTGCTCGTCTCAACCTTTGGATGTTTGAAAGCAAGCTTGAGGGATTTGAAATTCTTGATTCCAGATTTGGTATGGTTATGATTCGTTGTCGAACCCTTGCCCACCTTATCAATATGTATCTTGACGGTAAAATTGACAAGATTGAGCCCCTTGAAAAAGAGCGAATCCGTCACAGAGGTGAAGAGAACAGCGTATTCAGAATGGTTGCTTATTCTCAAATCTTCTCTGCAGGTGTAAGCTGGTAAAATAAAAAACACGCTGATTCAGTTGAATCAGCGTGTTTTTTATTTTACATTATATCCGCTTAAGAATGACTGGTCACTCCATAAATATTCCCATCTGCCGAAACGGCCTACCGTCTGTATTCCAATTGATTCAATATAATCAATTACAATCTGACGCTTTTCTTCCATTCCGTGATAGAAGATGACGTTTGCATAAGGTACGCAGCGAACATCTACAAACTCTATATCCTCTTTATTTGCAATACCCATTTCGACAATATTGCCAATTACGGTTTCCTTTATTTCCTCTGCCGTCATTGTCAACGGTTTGTCGTCGGTATAGTAAATCTCAAACTGAAGAGATGATTTGCCTTCAGGCGCATTTGATTCTGCTTTTAGACTGGGGGAATAGGCACGTGCTGCAGGCATCTTTTCATCATACATATAAAACCATATAGACGGGATGTTAGCCTTGTGCTTAAATCCAACCGACACAAGACAAACAGAGGTTGCTTTAAGCTCTTTGGATGCCAACCGCACATCTTCGGGGCAATCTTTAATCATATCGGTTATTTGGTTAAGCGGCAAGGTGCTTATAAGGTTTTCATACTCAACCGACTGGCCGTTTTCAAACTCAACAGTTTTGCTGATTGGGTCAATAGACACAGCCTTGTAGCCCGTATGCACATTTTCATAATCAACGATATGGTCAAAAAACGCCTTGTACCCATCCTTTAACGGATAGCGCATTTCTTTTGTATAATATGTGTTTGGCGTTTCGGTTTTCATAGCACCTTCAAGAACTTCATCCAATGAAGGCTGATACATGCGGCCAACAATCCACTTGGTCGACAATTTATCAGCATCACAACACCAATACTTTCTTGTATAACAGCCTGGGTATTTGGTTGCAAAGTATTCGCCGTACTGATACTCAAGCCATTCTTTATAGTTTTTTACGTCGGTATCTGTGTTTCTGTAACAAAAACTTTTAATAATTCTGATACGCTCGTCAATAGGCAAATGCACGCTGTTGTTTTGCACGGGATGGCGAACCCAATTTCCCCAGCACCAATTCATTGATTCGGGGGCATGAGCATAGTAAGGTGTCTTATCAAAAACGCGCCTTACCACATCGTCTTTTGCAAAAGACAGGTGTACTGCGTTATCAAAGGTAAATCCGTTAATATTAAAACTGTCGCACAGTCCGCCAACTCTGTCACGGGCTTCATATATGTTTGCTTCTTTTCCCAATCGGTACTGAGCGCCGATTCCGGCAATTCCGCCGCCAAGAATTACATACTTATTCTTCATCAGTTACCTCTAACAATTAAAAATTATCGTAATTTTCCATAAACTCTTTAAAGGATTGCAGATTCATATCCTTTTCGGAAAGAATAATTTCACCGTCAAGTTCATCTAAAGGCCATTTTATGCCAAGGTCTGCATCATCCCATTTAATGCCGTCGTCATATTCACCGTAAAATACTTCGCCGCATTTGTAGGATACCACCGAGTCCTCAAGGACCAAATATCCGTGACCAAAGCCTTGGGGTACTAAAATCTGCTTGTGATTTTCACCTGTAAGATAAAAGCCCTGCCACTGCATAAAGGTTTCGCTGTCCTTACGTAAATCAATAATAACATCATAAACCTTACCACTGATACAGCGAACAAGCTTTGCCTGTTGCTTTATACGTTGAAAGTGTACGGCACGAATAACACCTTTTTTTGAAACGGTGTAAAAAACCTCTTTTAATTCGTGTTCAATGCCGTTTGCTTTGAAAAGGTCAACATTATAATCCTTTATAAAGCCACCGCGGTTATCGGTTGCAATGAAAGGATCAATCAAATATGCACCCCTCAAAGTTAAAGGTTCAAGATTAAACTTTTGAATCATTGTGCCACCTCTTTAAGCCAATCAACCGTCATTCTGATACCTTCTTTAAAGTCAACCGTGGGTTGATAGCCTGTGTCTTTTACAAGTTTTGTGCAATCAAATTCTTCCGCTGCAAGAGGAATTCCGTTAAAGGGAATTTCACCTAAATGAAGTTCTATATTTGGGTCGATTGCATCGCGAATATCAACTATAAACTCCTTTAGTTTGCGAGGCTTTGTGCTGCCAAGATAATAAGCAGTGCCTGATTTTCCTTTGCTTGCCGCCGCAATAATAGCGCGAACAGTGTCGGTAATATATACGAAATCGTAGGGTTGCTCCCCTGCAGTAAAAGCAGCGCGCTTACCTGAAAGCATAGTCCTGCAGGCAAAATTAACAAAGTTGCCTGTGCGGTTGCCCACACCATAGGTATTTGATAGATAGCACCAGATATGCTCTATACCCAGTCGGGTGCATTCTGTTTTTGTCATAAAGTGGGTGCTTATCTTTGCAATGCCGTAATTGCTTACGGCGTTTGGAGTTGCTCCGTCGGTAGGGTGATAGTTAAGCACATCCTTTTCTGCCAGCGTGCCTGCACAAACGAAACGCTTTATATTCATTTTTGCAATAGCGTTAACCGTGTCAAGAGCATATCTGACATTGTCAAGTTGCAAGGCGTAATCTGCTCTTGCATCACCTGTTGAGCCTGCCCATGCCAAGTGAATACACAGGTCAATATCTCGGTGGGGAATTATGGTTTCAAGCTTCGATATATTGTTAAGTTCACAATAATATATTTCAACACCGGGTAAATTTTCAATGCCGGATACATCTTCATCCTTACTTTTAACAACAGCAACAACCTTTTCGCCGGAGTTACTTAGTTGAGTAATCAAAGCCGTTCCAACAAAGCCGTTGGCGCCTGTAATTAAGTACTTCATCGGTTTAAAAACTCCCTTATTTGTTCACTCATACACTCTTTGACATCGCCGCCGTTTACCCATTTTTTAGTAAACTCGACCGTTTTTTGAATGGCAGTTTCTACATTCCAAACGGGATGCCAATCAAACGTAGTTTTAAGAAGCGAGCAGTCCAACTTCAAAAAATTGGCTTCATGTGGGCCACCATCGTGCTTGTTAACCCAAACCAAGCCGTCACCCCAATATTTAACGAACAAATCAACAAGATTTGCAGTGGTATAACAGTCACTTTCATCGGGTCCTACGTTATAATAGCCTGCATACTTAATATCTTCATACTGTCTCATCGCAATAAGCAGATAGGCGTAAAGAGGCTCCAACACGTGCTGATAAGGACGGGTTGAATAGGGGTTGCGCACAATGATATCTTCCTTTGCGATTGCAGAGCGCACGCAATCGGGAATAATGCGGTCGTTGGCAAAATCGCCGCCGCCGATTACATTTCCTGCCCGTGCCGTTGATACGGCAATGCTTCCATCGAAAAAGGAACGTTTGTAACTGTGAGTTACCAATTCGGAACAAGACTTGCTGTTTGAATAGGGGTCATATCCGTCAAGAGGTTCGTTTTCGCGATAACCCCAACACCATTCTTTATTTTCGTAAACCTTATCAGTTGTTACATTCAAAACAGATTTTACAAAATCTGTACGCCTTACACATTCAAGAATATTAACCGTACCCATAACATTTGTCTCGTAGGTGTAAGCAGGATCTTTGTAACTGTCACGAACAATAGGTTGTGCGGCAAGATGCAGTACAATTTCGGGTTTGGCTTCAACGAATGCCTTGTAAAGCGTGTCAAAATCTCTTATATCCCCGATAATAGAAGTCATTTCCTTGCCTAAGTTAGCCAGTTCAAAAAGGCTTGGATTTGTTGGAGGAGTAAGTGAGTAGCCTGTAACCTGTGCGCCGGCATCAATAAGCATACGGCAAAGCCATGAGCCTTTGAAGCCAGTATGACCCGTTACAAAAACTCGTTTGTTCTTATAAAAACTTAACAAGCAAATCACCAAACCTTCCAGGGTGCTTTTCCCGATTCCCACAAAGCCTCAAGTTGTTGTTTATCTCTGAGTGTATCCATACACTGCCAGAATCCGTTGTGCTTATAAGCGCAAAGCTGACCTTCATGAGCCGCACTCTCAAGAGGCGTCCTCTCTAAAACAGTTGAATCGCCTTCTATGTAATCAAAAATTTTAGGCTCTAAAACCATAAAGCCTGCATTTATCCAGTCACCGTCATTTTTGGTTTTTTCTCTGAAATCGTTAATATTGTCTTCACCATCAATTTCAAGCACGCCAAAACGGTTGTTAGGCTGATAGGCAGTCATAGTAACCATTTTTTTGTGGCTGTTATGATGCTCCACCAACTTGGCAATATCAACGTTGCTGACACCATCGCCATAAGTCAGCATAAACGGCTCATCACCGATATAATCCCTAATACGCTTAACTCTGCCACCGGTCATAGTATTAAGACCTGTGTCAACAAGTGTTACACGCCAAGGCTCTGCCACGTTGGTATGAACAGTCATTTCGCCTCCTTGTGAAAAGTCAAAGGTAATATCGCTGGTGTGCATATAATAATCAGCAAAAAACTCTTTGATAACGTGCTGCTTATATCCACAGCAAATCACAAAGTCGTTATATCCATAGTGAGAATACTGCTTCATAATATGCCATAAAATAGGCATATCCCCTATTTCAATCATAGGCTTGGGTTTAAGGTGAGATTCTTCTGATATTCTTGTTCCAAAACCGCCTGCGAGTATAACCACTTTCATTACCGATTACTCCTTTAAACATATTTAGATATTCTCTTTACAACCCATATAGGTAAAACTTTCAAGACAAAATATTTTGCATTTCGTTTCTTAAGGCTTTTGCTTTTAACATAAGGCTTGGAAATATCCATCTTCCAATCCGACAAATCGTTTATCTTTAAAAAGACTTCTTTCATTGGATGATCACTGTTGGAAAACCAAGGACGAATATACTGCAAACCGCCGGCATAATGAATGATAGCCGGTGAGGATATTGCTTCATCGATTTGCGCTTGTGTATGGCTGTACGGATTGTTCTTATATGCGGCAACAGTTGCTGCAGAAAAATAAAGCATATACGGTGAAATATTGTATCGCACAGGCAAATATCCAATCTTATCTGCAAATAATATATTGTAAATTCGCTCGCAAAGAGTGGTTGCTTTGCAATTGGCATTGGCAAGTATAAACTCCACAATATCCTTTTGCACATTTTCTTTGCGCATCAAATCAAGATTGAAATAGTTAAGTCCGCCGTTTAGATACATCGGGCGTTCATCCGAATAGGGTTCCACACTCTTATGACAATTTATAGGGTTGCCCACCCCTACAACATATTTTTCCGAAATATCCGTTTGAAAAATCTCACTTATATCTCCGCACACAAACATATCCGATTCCATGCACAATATCCTATCAACATCCTGAAAGGCTTTGCATGAGGATAAAAATAATTTGAAACTTACATTTCTTGAGCCACCCCAAGACGGAAGCACACTTTCGTTTTCGCCGATTACATCGTCAAGAGGAATAAAATTTATTGTGCGATTATATTTTTCAGCCAAAGCTAACAACTTATTTTTTGATTCCTGACAGATATTTTCCTCAACTATGTAAATAGTTATATCTTCCACCTGTTTGTGATTCTCAAACAACGAAAGAATAGATAAGTATGTTATGTGCGCAAAGGCATCACTGCTTGAAAAAGCAACATTCATTCTCACGGTGCATTCTCCCCCCAATATAATCAATTTATTATAACATATTGAAAAATAAAATTCAACCGTTAAAAAGTTGATTCACGTTAATTTAAGTTATGTTTTGTCACCTTTCACATTATCTTGTTGCGAAATTGCATTAAGTGTGATACAATGCTTTTATCAAAAAAAGGAGGTAGTGTTATGAAACGGGTTATGACCATTCAGGATATTTCTTGCATCGGCAAATGCTCACTTACAGTGGCACTGCCTATTCTTTCTGCGGCAGGGCTTGAAACGGCGGTTATTCCCACTGCCCTTTTATCCACCCACACCGCTTTTGACCGATTTGAATTTTTTGATCTTACCGATAAAATCCAACCTATTGCCGACCATTTGTATGACGAGGGTTTTAAGTTTGACGCTATTTACACAGGTTACCTTGGCTCTTTTGAGCAGTTAAACACGGTCAGTGATTTTATCGACCGCTTCAAAGCAGAGGATACCCTTGTGGTTGTTGACCCCGTTATGGGTGACAACGGCAAGCTGTATGCAGGCTTTGACCAAAATTTTGCACGCAGTATGTCAGGCCTTTGCAAAAAGGCAGACGTAATCATACCCAACCTTACCGAAAGCGCCTTCTTGTTGGGGCTTGATGAAGTGCCACAAAATCCTGATTTGGACGCCGTCCAAAAAATGCTTATTGACCTTACAAGGCTTGGCCCTAGGGTTGCCCTTATGACAGGTGTTTCAAACGAGGAAGGTCAGCTTGGCGCTATGGGATACGACAGTAAGTCGGGCAACTTTTTCGGTAGCTTTTGTGAGCATATCAAGGCGACCTTTCACGGCACGGGGGATATTTTTGCCAGTGCTTTTGTAGGTGCTGCTCTCGGTGGTGCACCCCTTGATGAAGCAACTGAAACGGCGGTGCAGTTTACCTCACGCTCAATCAAAGCCACCCTTGACGATAAGGATGGCAGATGGTACGGCGTAAATTTTGAATTTGCTCTGCCTTGGTATATAAATCACTTAAAGGAGGCGGATTACAATTAGCGTTCAGTGGATTAAAGACCATAAACGGCAAATTACATCTGCTCTTTTTTGGATTTTAACTGTGGCGTGGATGATTTTTATCTTTTGTATGTCTGCTAAAGACGCCACTAAGTCAGGCAAAATGAGTGGTGGCTTGATAAGGCGAATTGCCCCGCTTATAAACCATAAGTTTCACCTTCTTGACGAGGTGGCGCAAACAACCTTTGTTGAGTCTTTGCAAGACGTTGTGCGCACTCTTGCACATTTTTTTGAGTTCACTCTGCTTGGTGTGTTGAGCTTTTTCTCTTTTAGATTTACCCTCAACTGCCGAAAAAAAGGTGTTATTTATGGTGTTTTGATGGGTTGGCTTTATGCCCTGAGTGACGAAATTCATCAGATATTTGTGCCCGGTCGCACCTTTCAGTTAAAGGATATTCTGGTTGATTGCGGAGGAATTTTGCTTGGTGCCTCAGCGGCTTTTCTTTTGTGTAAGTTTATAGAATGGATAATCAAAAAGCGTAGCGTTCGCATCTGAACACTACGCTTTAATTATTAGGCTCCCTCTGACGAGGGAGGCTTTGTTTAGTGAAATAGTTGTTTTGCAACAGTTAAATTAAATTTGCAAGCGTGCCACAAGGCACATTTAGCTCTGAAAGAATTTAGCTGCAAAGCAATGCTTTGCTTAATCCTCATTCTCTATTTCTTCAAGTGCCATTCGCACTGCCGCAATTACAAAAGCAGAAAAAGTGCAATCTTTGCCTTGAATGGCCTTTTCAACCTGTTCAATAACATCGTTGGGGAAACGGACCGTTTTGTTGGTTGTTGGGGGTACTGACGGAATTTTAAATTTGCTCATAACATACCTCTGCAATACATTTGTCATATATATCGTAACGCAAAATGTATACAAATTATGCATTGCACTTGTCTTGCAGTTGTGCTATTATAATCTTCGAGGTGTTATTTATGGCAGAATTTTGCTTAGATTGTTGGAACAAAATCAATGGAGCCAATAAGCCTGAAAGTGTTTTTTCTAGTTGCATAAATAGAAAAAACCGTAGCAACGCTACGGTTTTACACATTTAATATATCTTCAAACTTTGTGTTAAGAATTTTGCTAATCAAAATAATCTCGTCCGGATAAAGATGCCGTTGACCAACTTCAATTTTTGCAATAGCGCTTCTGGTAATATCGCACCCCTCTAATTGCATTTTTGCAGCCAATAGTTCTTGTGTAAAATTGGCTTTTATTCGCAGTTTTCTAATATTTTCGCCAACTTTCTTTTCCACTGCCGCGTTCATTGTCACATCATTCCTTTGTGCTTATTTAAGAGCAAAAGTATTTGACAATATTATATATAAATGTTATAATTTTAATGCACCTATATAAGTGCACACAAACATGGGGTGGTTATTTTGATTAAAAAAGTAGTAATTGCTGGATGCAGATACTATAATGATTACGCACAGGCAAAGCACTTTATTGATAGTTGTCTTTCAAACATACGAAAAGAAAACAACATCGTAATCGTTTCTGGTGGTGCAAAAGGTGCCGACTTTCTTGGTGAACTTTACGCCAAGGAAAACGGATTTGATATTGAGAAACACCCTGCTGATTGGAATAAATACGGAAAAAAAGCAGGTCCTATGAGAAACAAAGAAATGGCAATCAATTGCGATTTCGTCATTTGTTTTTGGGATGGTAAAAGTAAGGGTACTAAATCAATGATTGATTTTGCAAAATTATATAACAAACCTATAAGAGTAAAAAAGATATTGTAAAAAAGACGCTTTCGAAATGAAAGCGTCTTTTTCGCGTTTGCGGTAGCAAACATATCGCAGTTTAAAAACTATATCGCAAATCCCGAAAGGGATTTATATCGCTGCAAAGCAATGCTTTGCTTAGTCCTCATTATCCCCTTTAATTCTATGGAGCTTTGACTGTGCGTTTATCAGTGAATAATAAATACCCTTCTTTTCAAGCAGTTGGTCGTGAGTGCCAACCTCGGCAACCTTATGGTCGTTAAGCACTATAATTCTGTCGGCGTGGCGCAAGGTTGACAGACGGTGTGCAATCGCAAAGGTTGTTCTGCCACCTGTAAGACGCTCAATCGCCTGTTGCACCAGTTCTTCACTTTCAGTATCAAGGGCGCTGGTTGCCTCATCAAGAATGAGCAATTTGGGATTGGCAAGAATAGCCCGTGCAATAGCAATACGCTGACGCTCACCGCCCGAAACGTTGCCGCCTCGCTCGGTAATATAGGTATCGTAGCCGTCGGGTAATCGGCAGATAAAATCGTGGGCGTTTGCCATTTTTGCGGCGGCAATCACCTGCTGGCGAGTAGCATCGGGACGGGCATAGCGGATATTCGCACCGATGGTGCCCGAAAACATAACCGTATCCTGAAGCACAACACCGATTTGGCGGTGCAAATCGGCATTGCTGATTTCACGCAGGTCAACGCCGTCAATAGTGATACTGCCCGAATCCACGTCATAAAGGCGCATAAGTAGATTGATAAGGGTGGATTTGCCCACGCCCGAAGCACCAACAAGACCCACCATTTCACCTGATTTTACGGTAAAGTTTATGTTTTCAAGAACAGGCTCACCCGGGTCATAGCCAAAGGTTACGTTTTTAAATTCAACCTCACCGTTACCCTTGCACTCCTTGGGGTTGGGGGCATCCTTAATATCGGGCTCCTCATCCAGAATCTCGTACATTCGGTCAAGGGAGTTTAACATTCTCATTATCATTCGTGGCAGGTGAGCCATCCATCTCATTGGGCCGTAAAACATAGCGGCATATGCGATAAACTGTTGCAGAGTTCCCACCGTCATATTGTCCTTGAGCACTTCAATTCCGCCAAAATAGGTGGCAAAGTGAACGCCAAGTCCCATAACCAACGTTATTATGGGAAAAAAGATAGCCCAAAAACACTCGTTACGGCTATTGATTCGGGCAAGCTCGTTTGACTGCTCGTTGAATTTTTCCGCTTCGCGTCCCTCACAGCCAAAGGATTTTACAACGCGAATGCCCGAAATAACGTCTTGCAGACGGCTTTTCATACTGTCGCCTTTTCTGCCCTGCGCCCAAAACATTCGGTGTATGCGCTTGTGGAACATTCGGCTCATAATAATAATGGCAGGGGTGAATATTATTACAAGCACCGCTAACTTCCAATTTATAGCGAACATACAAAATACCGCGCCCACCATGGTGATTAGGTTAGAGAACATATTGCCAAAGCAACGCTCCATAAAATCACGAACGGCATTGGTGTCAAAGGTTATGCGATGCATAAGCTCGCCTGTGGGACGACTGCCGATATAAGACATTGACAAGGACTGTATCTTCTTAAATAGCTTTGAGCGCAAGTCCATACTCATCAGTGAGCCAAGACGGACGCTAAGCACGTTTTTGCCAATGGTACAGCCAATCTGAAGGGCTGTAATAATAATCATAATTGCAAAAAAAGGAAGCACGTCGGCAACTGTACCCTTGCCGCTTCTTAAATAGTCGTCGATAAGTATTTTTTGTATGTTTTGGTGATAAAGGGCGCAGAAGGTAACGCCCACCATCATCAAAGATATGAGTAAAAGTCGCAGAATATATGGTTTACATAAATCGTAAAATCGATTAAAGCGTACACTTGTTTTGCGGCATTTGGGACAAGCACCGCCGATAAGCAAGGTGCCGCAATCGTCGCAATATTTTTCTTTGCCTCTGCCTGCAATTTGCTCTTGCCAGCCTGCCGCATCACGCTTCAGGGCGGTGACAAATTCTGAAAAGCGCTCGCTGTGGCGCAGACTGGCGCGGGCAATTATATAGGGGGCGCCGCTATCATCCAAGGCGGTTATGGCACCGCACCCCACCATTGCTTCGTATTTAATTGAGGCAAGACTGCTAAGAGGAATCTTTTTTGCCTTGCCGTCTTGCAAAACAAACAAATTCCCCTGTGCTACAACTATATAGCCCAATTGATAGTCACCTTTTTGGCCTAAATCAAAGGGTATGCAGTAGTCAATCAAGCCTTTGTCGGATATGGGAAGTAACCCTAACATATCCGACGGTAATCTTTTGTGAAGATTCATCCTTAAACCTCGTCGTCAGATATATAAATCAAGTTTCTTTTGTTCCCGTCGTGTGAACTTGGTTAAATCGGCAATTTCAAATCGGTTGCCGTCAACGTCGGTAAAAATAATCCGCGTATCGCTAAGGCGGATAACTGCATCACTGCCACCCCTTATAACAAAGGTGCATCTGCCTTTATCGGTGTCGCAATCAAAGGTGGTGGTGCCGTTGGCATCAACCGCAGAGTGCAGTTTTGTGATTTTTGGGGTGAAATAGCGCAAATTTATCTGTGTGCGAATCATATCGGCTATATCTTGGGGGAATTCAAGCAAATTCTCTATCATACCGATTTCGCGGTGTTTGCCCGATGACTCCCTCACCGAAATATAAACGTCGGGGGCAGACAGAGGAAATGCGCGGCAAAAATCGGCGCGAGGATAAAAATTACCCTCAAACTGCACCGAAACAAAGCCACCCTCTGTTTTTTCAAAGGTTGCATTTTGGGCGGTAATATATTTGGTTTCAAAGGTGTTTTCAACTGTAATAATTTCACTCATATCATTCAAGCCCCCTCTTTTTCAACGCTTGGTGCTGAATATTTGCAAGGCGGTAATACTCGCCTTTTTTCTCAATAAGCTGACGGTGGGTGCCTCTTTCAACCACCTTGCCCTCTTCAATAACCACAAGACTGTCGGCATCACGCAAGGTAGACAAACGGTGTGCCACCGATATGGTGGTGCGCCCTTTGATAAGCTCTGACAAAGCTTGTTGAATATTGATTTCGGTTTCGGTATCAACGGCGGCAGTAGCCTCGTCAAGCATAAGAATTTTGGGATTGGTAAGAATTGCTCGGGCAATGCTGAGTCGTTGCCGCTCACCGCCTGAAAGCTGCCTTCCCGACGTGCCGATTAGGGTATCGTAGCCGTCGGGCAATTTCATAATAAAGTCGTGAGCGCTTGCCGCCTTTGCCGCCTTTATAATCTGCTGTGGCGTAGCATCAGGACGGGCATAGGCAATGTTTTCTGCCACAGTGCCCATAAAAATATAGGTTTCCTGAGAGACCATTGCAACAAGTCCCCGCAAGTCTTTCATTGCAACGTCACGAATATCAACACCGTCAATAAGCACCTGACCCTCGTCAACGTCGTAAAGTCGGCTTATAAGATTAAGCAGGGTTGATTTGCCTGCACCTGAACGGCCCACTATACCAAGCATCTGCCCTGCCTTCACCTTAAATGACACGTCGGTAAGCACAGGGTTGCCCTTATCATAGGCAAAGCAAACGCGCTTTAATTCAACCTCACCCTTAATGTTTTCAAGGTGGGTGGGATTTTCACTTTCTTCCACGTCGGGTCGGGCGTCAATTATTTCAAAAATACGCTGAGCACTGTTCATACAGTTAACCCATTGGCGCATAAACATCGAGATTGTATCAATGGGTCCCGAAAGCATACCCACATAGCCTGTAAAGGTGATAAGCAGCGCGTAATCCATACCGAAAGTGTGAGTCATTATCATACAAGCGCCCGTTGCAAAAACCACCATATTGGCAAGCTCCCTTGCCGCCGAGAAAATAGCAGTGATTTTGCTGTCGGTATCGACAATTGCCACCTCGGCATCACGAACAAGACGGTTGGAAGAGGCAAATCTGCCCTTTTCATCATCCTGTCTGCCGAAAGCACGAACTACTCTTGCACCGACAATATTATCGTTTACTCCCGAGTTAAGCTTGCGGGCGGCACGGTGGCGTCTGCCATATGCCATCCAAAGCCGAGGCATTATGAAATATGACAATATTGAGGATATGGGAAGCAAAATTATTGCCGCCAATGCCAGCACGGGATTAAGAGCAAACATTATTGCCGTTGCTACTATAACCGTTACAAAATCCACCATAAGCGCAGGCAGATTATCGATAAACATTCCTGTAACCTGATCTGCGTCATCAAGAACGCGGGTCATCAAGGTTCCGGTCTCTCTTGACTGATAAAAGCTGATTGAGAGTCGGCTCATAGCATCAAAAACCTTGTTTTTAATATCCCTTATAACTCTTGGCACAAACTTTGCAACAATCAGGCTGTGAGCTGATGAGAAAAAGGAGTTGGCTATTTTAACAACAAGCATTGCTAAAATAGTCAGAAGCAACGCGCCTGCCGCTTTTTCAAGCTCGCTTGTGCCAATGTTTTTTTCAAGCACCTGACCGTAAAGCACCTTGCCGTTTAAATAAGGGGATATAAGCCCAATAACTGCAGTTGCCAAAAAACAAAATACAACTGCAACCACGCCTATTGAATAGGGCTTGAAAAAGCCCATCAATCGAGCAAACTGACCCATTCGACTTTTAAAGCCTGCGCCCTTGCCCTTGGGCGCATCCATAGGCGGTCTGCCAAACCCACCGCGACCCGAGTGCATCGGTCGGTCAGGCTTGCCGTGAAAATTACCGTTATGCTCCTCTTCTTCAAGGGTGACAAGTCGGGCAAGATGACGCATTTTTGCCGCGTTACACTCGCTTGTGACAGCCAAAATTCGCTCTGCCCCGTCAATTTGGGCTACAAGTGAAACGCAGGCCACCTGTGACTCAACGCTTAAGCGGGTTATACTGTCGGTTGAGTAAAACACATACTCACTATTATCATCAAGAGGTTGGGGCTTTTTATCGGTCATATCAAGGCGTTTTAACTGCTGAGGAGCACTAAACACGTACAATCCCTCTTCGGTAAGCACCACGTATCCTCTGCGGTAATTAAGGGATAAATCCATATCGGTGGGGCAAACCTCTTTTACCTGCTTTGCTTCTATTCCCCAGTGGGTAAACAGAGCTGCATAAGGATTCTCTTTTTTAGAGGTCAAATCCTCTGTTTTTTTCACAGTCAATCACCGCCTTTTTAACAAAACTTTTACAGATAAATTATACCATTTTACAATCTACCTGTCAATAAAATTGGCAATTCTTGAATTTTTTGTTGCTATTATACAAAACTTATGGTAAAATATATAAAGCAATGGCTTTAAGGAGGAATGTGATGAGCGAACAAAAGTATTTGTACGTTGTTTTTTCCTCTACTAACGGAGGTATAGGCAGATTTATTCGATTTATGACCAAAAATCAATACAATCACACCTCTGTTACTCTTGACCCCACGCTTTCTACCCTTTACTCCTTTGCACGCTATCACAAGTCTGCTCCTTTTTATGCAGGCTTCGTGTGTGAAAGCTGTTTAAGGTACAAAAATCAGAATGCAAAAATCAAGGTTGCCGCCATACCCTTGACGGAAGAACAATACTCCACGGCAACCACTTTTTTTGACAATGTGAAAGGCAGTAAGGACGCATACATATATAATCTGCTTTCTGCCATAACCAACGTCACACACCGCAAAATCAGCATAAACAAAGCATACACCTGTGTTGAATTTGCAGTTAAGACACTTGATACCGTTGGTATTGATAACAAAATAAGTTCAGCAAAATTTTACACTATAAAAGAACTTGAGAATTTGCTTTGCCATAGCATTGTTTACGAGGGCGCGTATCCTGATTGGTCAGAGGATGACCAGTGGGGCGACGATCTTTTTAGTTCGCATATCGGCTTTGTTAAAGGCTCGGTTAATTCTTTACGTACCCAGGCACGACTTTTAAAACGACTTGTAAAATCTTAATTGGAGGTCTATATGAAAATCAGAAAAATTTTATGTATCCTTTTATCCTTGGCGTTGGCTTTAGCTATGGTTGTTATGCCTGCATCGGCAGAGCAACCGTCTTATCCCCGCGGTGACACCAATTTTGACGGAAAAATCACACCTGCAGACTATCTTGCCCTGCAGCATTATTTGCTTGGAAGCACCCTTCTTACCGGTAATTACGAGCAAGGCGCCGACGTTGACGGCAACAAGCTGACCAACAGTAGTGACATTCTTGCAATGCTTCAGCATATGATTGGCATCAAATCCATAACCGAGACTTTCATTCCTAAATTCTGGACTGCCGTACCTATGACCAGCGCCGCTCAAAACAGCGCAGGTATTTACGGTGGCGAAGGCTGTCAGTGGCCCCTATTCATCACCTTCAGTGAAACCGACGGCAACGTTGCATTTATGGGTACCGACGTTGGCGGTATGTACAAATCAACCGACGGTGGCGTTACTTGGGCTCAGGCATCTATCGGTCTTGGCGGTGCAGGTGCAACCGGCATCAAAACCGACCCCAACAACGGTGACAGAATTTTGGTTTTGTGCGTAAACTCAAGCGCTAACAAAAATAACGGTCTGTACCTTTCTACCGACGGTGGCACTACCTACAAGCCCGTATATAAGCTTTCTATTATCGGTCACAGAGATTTCCGTGACTCTATCGCTTTTGATAAAGCAAGCTATTCAGATGCAATCGGCGGCAGTGCTACTGCTTATTGGCTGAGCGATGCAGGTGAGCTTTACAAGTCAACCAACGGCGGTGAAAGTTGGGCCTCTATTCTCAACAATTCTGACTATGCAAACGGTCACATCTTCGTTCATCCCGAAAACAGCTACGTTTATCTTGCCTGTGCAACCGGCTTCTACCGTTCAACCAACGGCGGCACAAGCTTTGCCAAGATTTCAGGCGAAAACTTCAACGGTATTGACGTTATTGGCACTCAGCCCAACAAGGTTTACCTTTCTTCAAACAACGGCATTTATATTTCTGAGGATAGCGGTGCAACCCTTACAAAGCTTAACGCAAGCGGTCTGCCAACATATCCCACCCGTATTGAAGTAAGCCCCGTTAACCCCAACTATATGGTAGTTGATGATGACAGAAGGGCTAACGAAGGCACATATTCAAACGCTACCTATTATTCACATGACGGCGGCAAAACCTGGAAAGCTTCAAGTCGCGACACCAGTCAGTCGGTTATCTCTTATAACGGACGTAACAACGTATACGGCTGGAGTCCTGTTGATGCAAACCTTTGCCTCTCACTTGGCGGCGACTTTATTATGCGCTCAACAGATGCAGGCAAGTCATTTGCTTGGTCTAACAGCGGATACAACGGCGCCGCAGTTACCGGTATTAACTGTAACGTTAATAATCCTGCTATTATGACTGCCACCAATCAGGACTACAGCGGCTTTATTTCTACCGACTACGGCAGAACTTGGAAATACGCTAAGGCTTGGAATAAGGGAGGCTGGGGCGGTTACGCCTACGGCAGCTATCCCGTAAGCGCAAGCACTATTGTTGCCTTTAAGGGAAAGGACCCCTGTCAACTTGTTTATTCTACCGACGGCGGTCAGACTGCAATTGAAACCGAATTTTCAACCGAATACAGAAGCTATGCCTGCGTTACAGGTATGAAGGGTGACGACAGCATTGTATTTGCCAACGAGTTCCGTTCTACCAACGGCGGCACAAGTTGGTCAAAGATGAACGGCTGTATTGCAGTGTTCGGTGGCAATCAAACCCACGTTTACGGTATCAACAGCGATAAAAAGGCTGTTGTTTCTGCCGATAAGGGCGCCACTTGGACTGTACTCAGCAGTTATGCAGAGGGCGTTACCGATATGACCTACGATGCTCTTGGCAACCGATTGCTCATAATTGCAGCAAATATGATGGATATCTATCAGGTTAATTGCTCTAACGGCACCAGTTCAATTGTTAAGGACTATAAATCTGCTACCGATAGCTTTGGCGGCTTCTTCAATATGCGTGCAATTGAGGTTGACCCCATGGACAGCAACACCTTCTACGTAAGCAACGCTCGTCAGGTATACGCAAGTGATGTCGGCGTGCTTAAAACCACCAACAACGGTAAAAACTTTACCAATATAACCTCTACCCGTAACAACATTCGTTACGGTGACGACGGTGGCAGACAGGTTACAGAGCTGTGCATCAATCCTGCAACCCGTCACCTTTTTGCAGGCGGCGGTTGCCGTGGAATATACAAGGTAGCCCTTGACCAATAATCAGTAATTTTAAAAACTGCGCTCTAAGAAGGGAGACACTTCGTAAAGAAGTTGTCTCCCTTTTCTATATAAAGAAAAAATTATCTGTTGAAAGTGTCATAGTGGGTTACATACTTTGAGAAAGGTAAATACTCGCCGAAAACAAAGAATATCTTTCTCGGCAGGTAAAGTGATATTGCAAACTATCGTTTGCAGTGATATTTTTGCCTTGCAGCGAAAGTGATATTGAAACCTAACGGTTTCAGTGATATTATATTCGCCCATTTAACTGTCCAAAGGACAATATCACTATGCGTAGCATAATATAACTGCGTAGCAATATCACTCGCCGTCAGGCGAATATAACTGAGGCACCTTCCTTAGGTCGGGTGCCTCAAGAGGGTGCAGTTTTTTTGTTGCTTATATTTGATTATTATGTTATAATAACTTAACTAAACTTTTATACAAGGAGTTTTTTATGAAAAGAAAGTTCTTATGTCTTATTCTAACTCTTTCCCTTGTTATTACAGCGTCAGTTATTCCCACCTCTGCTGCTCAGACGTCATATTTGCGAGGCGACACGGATTTCAACGGCAAATTGACCGCGGCAGATTTTCTTAATATGCAGTATTATTTGCTTGGCTACGGTAACCTTACGGGTAATTACGAGCAGGCTACCGACGTTGACGGCAATATGCTAACCAACAGTACCGATGCACTTACTATGCTTCAGCATATGCTTGGCATAAAGACTGTCACAGGCACCTTTAACCTTAAGTTCTGGAGCGCAGTGCCTATGACCAGTCCCTCACAAAACGGCGCAGGCGTTTACGGTGGCGAAGGCTGTCAGTGGCCTGTTTTCATCACCTTTAGCGAAACCGACGGCAACGTTGCATATATGGGCACCGACGTTGGCGGTATGTACAAGTCTACCGACGGCGGTATCACTTGGGCGCAAGCCTCTATCGGTATTGGCGCGTCAGGTGTTGGTTGCATCAAAACCGACCCCAAAAATGCTAACAGAGTGCTTGTTCAGGGTGTTAACTCATCTGCAAACGGTCACAACGGACTTTATCTGTCAACCGATGGCGGTAAAACTTATGCACCCGTTAAGGAGGTTTCTATTCAGGGCAACCGTGACTTCCGCGACTGCATCGCATACGACGCTTCAAGCTACTCAAGTTGGAGAGGTTACAGCTCCACTGTTTATTGGTTGCAGGAGGACGGTACCCTTTACAAATCTACCAACGGTGGCTCAAGCTGGTCAACACTTGTAACTGCTTCCACCGACTATGTAAAAGGCCATATTTTTGTTCATCCTACAAAAGGATACGTTTATATTGCATCCTCTGTCGGCTTTTTCCGTTCTACCAACAAGGGTAGCAGTTTCACCAAGATTTATTCTGAAAACTTTAACGGTATGGATGTTATCAGCACCCAGCCCGACAAGATTTACCTTTCTTCAAACAACGGCATTTACGTTTCTGCCGACAGTGGCGCTACCGTAACCAAGGTTGACGCTACCGGTCTTCCCAAATATCCTACCCGTATTGAAGTCAGCCCCGTTAACCCTAACTATATGGTAGTTGATAACGATATGCTGGCAAACGAAAAGAACTACTCAAACATTTCATATTATTCACATGACGGCGGAACAACCTGGACAAAGTCAAACCGCAACACCTCTAACTCGGTTGTTCCCTATAACGCCCGTAACAACGTGCTTAGTTGGAGTCCCACCGATGCAAACGTTTGTCTGTCACTTGGCGGCGATATGATTCTTCGCTCTGCTGATGCATGCAAAAATTTCACTTGGTCAAACAGCGGTTACAACGGCGCCGCAGTTACCGATATTGCTTACAACGTTAACAATCCTGCCCTTATGACTGCTACCAATCAGGATTACGCAGGCTTTGTTTCAACCGACTACGGCAGAACCTGGAAATATATGACCGCCTTGAATCTTGCCGGTTGGGGCGGATATGCCTACGGAAGTTATCCCGTAAGCGCAACCACAATCGTAGCCTTTAGAAACAAAGACCCTCAAAACCTTATTTATTCAACCGACGGCGGCAAAACTGCTATTGACACCGGCCTTACCACAGCCTATAAAAGTAATGCTTGCGTAACAGGTATGAAGGGTGACAATAAAATAGTGTTTGCCAACGAATTCCGTTCTACCAACGGCGGTAAAACTTGGACTACTATGAACGGCTGTGTTTCTGTTTACGGCGGTAACGAAAGCAAGGTTTTTGGTGTAAACGCCAACGGAAAACCCGTTGTTTCTTCTGACAAGGGTGCAACTTGGACTGTGCTTAACTCTTCATACAGCAACGGAATTAAAGATATGTGCTATGACGAGCTTGGTAACCGCTTGCTTTTTATCACTAACGACAACCTCAACGTTGGTCAGTTTGACTGCACAACAGGTGCTTATAAGCATATAAAGTATTTGGGCGACATAAAAGACAGTTTCGGAGAGTGGCTCCCTGCAAGACAAATTGTGGTAGATCCTCAAAATTCCGACGTGTATTATATCGCCGTTGCCCGTCAGGTTTGCGCAAACGAATACGGTGTTATTAAGGTAACAAACAACAGCCAAACCTGGACCAATATAACCTCTACCCGTAACAACATTTATTACGGTGATGACGGCGGCAGACAGGTTACAGAGCTGTGCATCAATCCTGCAACCCGTCACCTTTTTGCAGGCGGCGGTTGCCGTGGAATTTTTAAGGTAGCCCTTGACCAATAATCAAATTATCCCGTTTGTAACTAAAAAGCCACGATACGCGACTGCGTTATCGTGGCTTTTTGTGACTATATTAACCGAGTGCAAGAAATTCTTGCTCAAGTTTTTCGTTTTCTGCTATTACTTTTTCGACCTTTGTTTTTAGTTCGCCTAAAAATTTGTGCCAGCTGTCAGGTGCTATAAAGGGATTGCCTCCTTCTTCGATTTGCTTGGCGCGTTTTTCCAAAGTCCAATTATTATAAGGATGATTACCAAGATGCACTTCAACAGGCTCATTCCAAATTCTTTCGATAGAATTAAGCAGTTGCTGTGGGGCATCCTCACTTCTTTCGTTGCGATATATATAAGGCAGTGTTACGGCATCTGTGCCTGCGCCGCCAAAGGTGCCTGCCAAATAGGTTTTTCCGTTATCGGTAACGTCAAAAAACAGACTCAAAACACCGTCGGTATGACCGGGGCAAAGAACACAACGTATTTTCACCTTGCCATGCTCAAAAATTTCGCCATCCTCAATCTCGTAATCAAAGGTTGGCACCTCTGCCATAGGATATTTATTTTTATTTATAAACAAATGGGGTTTTTCTTTTAATATTTCGGCGTCCACTCTGCTTATGGCAAGTTTAGTTCCATACATAACGCGAAATTCCTGTGACGCGCCAAAATGGTCGTTGTGGCCGTGTGTGTGAATTATCCAACGAACGTTTTTAGGGTCAAAGCCTGCGCGCCATATATTATCAACCAGCAAATGAGTTGCGCCCAAATAACCCGAGTCAATGAGTATTAAGCCGTCGCCTGTATCTATAAGATGAATACAAACCTTTTTGTCACCAACATAATAAAGGTTGTCGGCAATTTTAAAGGGGTCGATTCTTTGTGTAGCCGGACTTATAAAAAAATCATTATGCTTTTGCACATACGCATCTGCTAATTGACGATATTTTTCCATAAAAAACTCTTTTTTTGTCATAACAGTTCCCCTTTATTATTGTCTTTGTCTGCACACCGTAAATTTTTAAAATTGCAATTTATTATAAAATCAGTGTACATTTTAGATGCCAGTCATTTTAGCTAAATTTTGAACTAAAGTTCAAAGCTAAATTATTCCACTTTGCTCCGTAGCTAAATAACTCCTTTGGAGTAGCTAAATTAAATTCGCTTAATAGCTGACCGCAGGTCAATTTAGCTACGAAGTAATTTAGCGTGCGTCAGCACATTTAGCTCGCCGCCAGGCGAATTTAGCTGAATAGATTTGTTAAATCTATTCTAGCACAATATTCCTGATTTTTCAATATTACCATCATTCACCTATCGTATATTGCGGTTGATTTATTGCAGAATGTGTGTTATAATTCAAATTGAGTGACTATGCACTCAACCAATTCGTCTAATCAGAAAGGAAGATTATATATGATATATGGAGCAATTCTGGCAGGCGGTGTAGGCTCAAGAATGCAAAACACCGATATACCCAAACAGTTTTTGGAGCTTGACGGCAAGCCTATCATCATTCACACCCTTGAAAAAATGCTGATGAACGACCGCTTGGACGTTGTTTATATCGGCATCAACCCCTCTTGGTTGTCTTTTTGCGAGGATTTGGTGAAAAAGAACGGCTGTGCAAGTGACCGCGTTCGCATTGTTGCAGGCGGCGCCGACAGAAACGGCACCATCATCAACATTATAAACGACATTAAGGCTCACGCCACTGTTACCGACGAGGATATTATCGTTACCCACGATGCAGTACGTCCTTTCCTTACTCAGCGCATCATTGACGACAATATTGATGCCGCCATTAAGCACGGCGCTTGCGATACTGTTGTTAAGGCAAGCGATACTATCGTTCGCAGTGAGGGTGGGGATTTTATTACCGAAATTCCCGACCGCAAGCCTCTTTATCAGGGTCAAACCCCTCAGTCCTTCAAAATTAACCTGCTTCAAAAGTGCTTTGACGAAATGACCGAGGAAGAAAGCGCCATCCTTACCGATGCCTGCAAGATTTGTGTGCTTAAGGGCTATCCCGTTGCATTGGTTGAGGGTGAAGTGCTTAACTTCAAAATCACCACTGTTGGTGATTATCAAATGGCGAGAGCCATGCTTTTAATAAAATAAAGGTGATTTATTGTGATTAACTATGTTTATCAACTTATAAAGCCCCGTACCATTACGGTAAAATATAAAAACCTTGCAACCGACAGTGACAGGGTTATTATACGCCCTGAATATATGTCTATCTGCCACGCCGACCAACGCTACTACAAAGGTGAGCGTGACGCCGCCGTGCTTCGCAAAAAGCTGCCGATGGCTCTTATTCACGAGGCAATGGGCAGGGTTGTTTGCGACCCCACAGGCACCTTCAAGGTTGGTGAAAAGGTAATTATGATACCTAACGTGCCCGGTACCCCCGTTGAAAAAACCTATCCTAATTATCTGCGAGACAGTAAATTCTGCTCAAGCGGTTATGACGGATTTATGCGTGAGTTGGTTGACCTGCCTGCTGACCGAGTTGTATCTTGCGAGGGTGTTGACCCTACTATTGCCGCAATTTCAGAGTTTATCAGCGTTGTTTTTCACGCCGCAGACCGCTTTGAGCACGCCCGTCAAACCGACCTTCATTCAATCGGTGTGTGGGGTGACGGCGGATTGGGTTACTTGGTTGCATTGGTGCTTAAATATCTTTATCCCCATGCACAGCTTAACGTTATCGGTCTTGATGAAACCAAATTAAGCCGTTTCACCTTTGCCGACAAAACCTACAACTCCACCGCTTTGCCTGAAGATTTTCACGTTGACCACGCCTTTGAGTGCTGTGGCGGTGCAGGTTGCTATTATGCAGGCAATCAGATTATTGACGTTATCAACCCTCAAGGCACCGTTGTGCTTATGGGTGTTTCTGAAAAAGAGGTGCCTCTTAACACCCGTATGGTGCTTGAAAGAGGCTTAACCCTTGTGGGCAGCAGCCGTTCGGACAGGGTTGACTTTGAAAACGTTGTTAAATTCCTCCGCGCACCCGGTATGGCAGACAGAGTCAGCCGCATTGTTACCGAGGTGACCGAGGTTAAGTGCATTGACGATATTCACGATGCATTCAGCCTTGACCAGACTAATCCCTTTAAAACAGTAATTAAATGGAGTATTTAAGGTGATATTATGGCACTGTTCAGAGTTATTGCTGACAATTTTATAAATGCAAAACGCACTTGGGGTATGGCTTTAATCGACCTTAAAAAGCGTTATTCAAGCTCGGCTTTGGGTTGGTTTTGGGCTATTGTTAAGCCTGCTCTTTTTGTGCTTGTTTATTGGTTTGGCATTCAGGTCGGTATTCGTGGCGGTGCCGCTACTGAGGACGGTGTGCCCTTCATTTTGTGGCTTCTTGCAGGCATTTTGCCTTGGTTTTTTGTGGCGGATACCTTGGTTATTTGCGGAACGTCGATCCGCTCAAACCGTCATTTAGTTACCAAGTCGGTCTTCCCTGCCGCAACCATTCCCACCTTTGTTGAAACAAGCTTTTTTGTAACCCACCTTTTACTGCTTACAATCGCAACGGCTATTTTTGCAGTGTGCGGTTACATCTCCCTTTATTTCGTGCAGATTTTGTACGGGCTTGTTTGCCTTTACCTGCTTATGTGGGTGGTAAGTCTGCTCTTTAGCGCTTTGGTGGCAGTCAGTCGTGACTTTGAATATATGCTAAAATCGGCAACACAGGTGCTTTTTTGGATTTCACCTATTCTGTGGAACGTTGACCGTATTGCCAACTATCCCATTATTTATTATATCGTTCGCCTTAACCCCATCGGTTACGTTATTTCCGTTTACCGCAACGCCTTTTTGGGCGGTTGGTTCTGGACAGATTTGACAGGCACCCTTTGTTTTTGGGTTGAGATGGTTATTCTGGCTTTGGTTGGCGCTTTTGTCTTTAAGAAACTTGAGCGCGAATTTGCCGATATTCTGTGAGGTGGCAAGATGGAATATGCAGTAAAAATTGAGCATCTTACAAAAGAATACCGCCTTTATAAATCCTCTTTTGGCAGAATTTGTGACGCTCTTTTCGGTTCTCACAAGGGGGCTGCCTTTACTGCCCTTGACGATTTAAGCGTTGAGTTGCCAAAGGGTGAGGTTATCGGCATTTTAGGTAAAAACGGCAGTGGCAAATCCACCCTGCTTAAGATAATTACCGGCGTTACCAAGGCTACCTCGGGCACTGTTAAGGCCCAGGGCAGAATTGCCGCTATGCTTGAACTCACTTCAGGCTTTGACCCCGAACTGACGGGTATTGAGAACATCTATCTTAAAGCCTTGTCTATGGGTATTGCCAAAAAGGATATTGAGGCTAAAATCGACGAAATCATTGCATTTGCCGACATTGGAGATCATATAAATCAGCCCATCCGCACCTATTCAAGCGGTATGAAAAGCCGTCTTGGCTTTGCCGTTTCGGTAAGTGTTGACCCCGATATTTTGGTGGTTGACGAGGTGCTTGCAGTCGGTGACGATATATTCCGCCTTAAGTGTATTGAAAAAATGAAGCAATTTCGCAATATGGGCAAGACCATACTCTTTGTCAGCCACTCCCTTTTCACCGTTAAGGCTTTTTGCACTATGGGTATGTGGATTAACAAGGGTAAGCTTGAAGCCTTCGGTCCCCTTAGCGACGTTGTTAAATTATACGAAAATTTCCTTAAAAAAGAAAAAAGCAAGCTTGTTGAGGAACGCCGTCAGGCAGGTGATGATTCACCCCTTGAGAAAAAGGACGTTATCGGCATTTCAAAATTCAAAATGATGGACTCAACAGGTGAAAAAACCGACACCTTTGCGTCGGGTGACTCTATCACTGTAAGTTTTGATTATGAGGTTAAACGCCCCG
This sequence comes from Clostridia bacterium, assembly GCA_017407645.1. GTDB lineage: Bacteria > Bacillota > Clostridia > Oscillospirales > Acutalibacteraceae > RGIG2206. Next base: position 93,039 of record JAFQWE010000012.1, read on the forward strand.
TTGATAAACTGCACTTTTGCTTTACCATTCGCGATGCTGAAAAGCGTGAAATCTTTATGAGCCCCAAGCAAGAGATTAACAATCTTGTTAACAGTGAGGTAGGCAAGCATCACCTTGAATTTGTTTTAAAATCCCCCAATC
>JAFQWE010000013.1 GCA_017407645.1 Clostridia bacterium
CCTTTTTGGATTTTACCGCTCCCTTGGTTTTAACATTCTGCTTCCTCATCAGCGGGCTCACCTTACAAGCGAGGGCAAATATATCACCTTTGGACTTAAAGAGAGGTACGACTGTCTTTACTGGGCAAATTTCGTGCGCCAAAAAGCCGAGGGGGATATATGGCTTTTAGGGGTGTCGATGGGAGCCTCCACGGTAATGATGGCGGCATCCTTAAATCTGCCTAAAAGGGTAAAGGGGATAATTGCCGACTGCGGATTTACATCCCCTTGGGACGAGCTTAAATATGTGCTTAAAAGGGATTATCATTTGCCCCCCTTCCCAATAATGCATTTGGTTAATCGCCGTTTTAAGCGTATGTGCGGTGTGGGACTTAAAGATTTGTCCTGCACCGACACCCTCAAAAAGTGCAACGTTCCCGTGCTTTTTATCCACGGAAGTGCCGATGACTTTGTGCCCTGCGATATGACAACAGAAAACTATGCCGCCTGCAAGTCACCAAAGCAAAAGTATATATGCAAAGGCGCAGCTCACGCCGTTACCTGTTGGGTTGACCCAAGAGGATACCGCCAAGGCGTAAGAGCATTTATAGAAAAATATTCGTAAAACACCACCCCCAACGCCCGCGCCCCATAGGGCAGTATTTCCTTAAAAACGTGAAATTTTGGCACAATAATACGTTAAAAAGCCATAGTACGCGACAGCGTTACTATGACTTTTTGCCTTTTCTTGCACTCAAAATTTTCGTTTTAAGGTGCTTCGCAGTTTCGTAAGAACTAAAAATTTTCTGTATTTAAGCCACAAAACGCAGAAAGGCTGTCGCCTTTCGAGGCTTTTGGCAACAATACAGGGAATTTTGTTCGAGAAACAAATACATCCCTATGAGGCGTGGGCGAAAGGAGACGCTTTGTAAAAAAGTGCTCTCCTTTTTTATTGCACTTGAATTAAACATTTGCTATAATCAACAAAAACAACCAAATACGAGGTTATATTATGAAGCTGATGTCTTTTAACACGCAACACTGCTTAAACTATCTTGAGCAAAAGATTGATTTTAATATTATGGCACGTACCATAAAAGAATGCGACGCCCATATAGTCGGACTTAATGAAATGCGGAGTTTTTGCGAAAGCGACTCTGAATATGCCGACCAGACGGCAATATTATCAAGCCTTACAGGTATGCAGTATTATTATTTTGCAGAGGCTATAAGGTTTTACGGCACTAAGCCCTACGGCAACGGCATGCTGTCAAAACTGCCGATTATTTCTGCCGAAACCGTTATTATACCTGACCCTGACCCGAAAAAGTACAACGGCTATTATGAAACCCGATGCATCCTTAAAGCCAAGCTGCAGGGTGATATTACAGTGCTCATAGTCCATATGGGCCTAAACCCTGACGAGCAGGAAAATGCCGTTAAAACCGTCATTGAAAATCTTGCTGACAGTCGTTGCATACTTATGGGCGATTTTAATATGAAGCCCGACAATCCTCTTTTAAAGCCTATCAAAGAGCGTATGATTGACACCGCCGATTATTTTGGTGAGCCTAAGCTTTCATTCCCGTCGGATAAGCCCAACAGAAAGATTGACTATATTTTTGTAAGTCCTGATGTTGAAATTATATCGGCAGATATACCTGCTATCGTTTCTGCCGACCACCGTCCTCACACTGCAGAGGTAATAATGAAATAAAAGACCAAATACCCCTTGACTTGAGGGGGCATATAGAATAAAATTAACACTATAATGATTTAACGGAGTGATGATTATGGCACAGTTAAAACCTTTCGGTGCATTAAGATTTACAGAAAAGGCAGGGGATATATCTCAGCTTTGCTGTCCCCCTTACGACATTATCAGTGAGGATGAACGCCTTGCCTATATTGCTCGCAACCGGCACAATATTATCCGTCTTGAGCTTCCCCGTGAGGGTGAGGATTGCTATGCCACCGCAGGCGAAACCTTGCAGGGCTTTTTGGCAGAGGGCACCCTTAAAACCGACGATGCAGAGGGGCTCTATATTTACGGTGAGCGCTTTACCGTTGAGGGCAAGGAGTACGAGTTCAAGGGCATAATCGGCAGAGTGCATATTGAAGAGTTTTCAAAAGGCATTGTTCTGCCTCACGAAGAAACCTTGTCAAAAGCAAAGGCAGACCGCTTTAATCTTATGAATGCAACAATGTGCAATTTCAGCCAGATTTACTCTCTTTATAACGATGACGGTGGCGTGACCACTGCCGCTATTGACCGCCTGTCTGCAGGTGAGCCTGTTCAGTGTTTTACTGACGGTGACGGTGTTACTCACTCACTTTGGATTGTAACCGACAAGGATGAGTGTGCCGCACTTTGCAAGCAGTTTGATGCTCGCAAGCTTTATATTGCCGACGGTCATCACAGATACGAAACCTCTATCAATTTCCGCAACCACTTGCGTGAGCAGGGCATAGCCAAAGAGGGCGACGCCTGCGACTTTGTTATGATGATGCTTGTGGCTATGGAAAGTGACGGTTTGGTTGTATTCCCAACCCACAGAATTGTTCGCGGCGTTGAGAATTACAACGAAAAAGACGTGCTTTCTGCTTGCGAAAAGAGTTTTGACATTGCCGTGCAAAAGGGTGCAGCTGCAATTTTGCCCGCTCTAAAAACTGCTTACGAGCAAAACAAAACCGCCTTTGCATTTTACGTTGGTGCAGACAAGTGGTATATGCTCACCCTTAAAGATACTGCAGAGCTTGATGCAATCTGTTCAGGCTGCAGTGATGCTCTTAAGGGTCTTGACGTAAACGTGCTCCACACTCTCGTTCTTGAGCGTGCAATGGGTATTGACAAAGAAAATATGGCAAAGCAGATTAACCTTACCTACACTCGCAACGCAGACGAGGCTATCTCTGCAGTTGACAGTGGCAAGGCAAACTGCTCCTTTATTATGAACCCCACCCGCGTAAGCGAAATTCGTGACGTTGCTGCCGCAGGTGAGAAAATGCCTCAAAAATCCACCTATTTCTATCCCAAACTCATTACAGGCCTTGTAATGAACAAATTCGGCGAAATCTAAAGAAAGGGGGCAACGTTGTGCCTCTTTGGATATATGTTTACGTGCCATGGGTGACGGCTGTTTATATTGCCCTGTCACTGCTTGTTAACTTTGGCTTTTTATGTGTTGCCTCAACCTGTGTGGACGGCAAACCAAAGGCAGTGAAGTTTGCCCTTGACCGACTGATAGTTACCTTTTTATGCGCTGCTGCCTCTGCTGTTACCGCCTTTGCGATAATGGGTGCCTTTCTAACCTACGGGGATGCAGACTTGCAGCACAACTTAAGCGTGTGCAACTATGATAAAAGCACAGTGTGGGTGCCCATTCTTGCTTTAGTGGCATCGGCGTTAGTGATGTATTGGCTTACCCGATTCGCCATACTTGGCAAGCGTGTCAGTGACAAGATGAATCGCACAATGCTTTGCGGATGCTTTGCTCTGCTTAACCTACCCTACGTGGTGCTTATTCCGATTTTGATATAACAAAAAGCTCCTGTCTTGACTTGCAAGACAGGAGCTTTTATTTATTCTTCGTTGTTATCGTTTAAAATGAAATTGTCATCGAAATTCAGTTTTTTGTCGGTACGCTCCACCTTGGGCAAATCGGCTTTTTCTTTTTTGCTCAAGAAAACTATAAGCAAAACGGTAAGGGCGATTACTGCCGCGCCAAGAGGAATTATAACAATCAAACCAAACTTGCCGAAAAGGGAGTCGTTAATCTCAACAACGGGAGCGTTGGCGTTGCTGTTGGGCTTTACGGCGTTGCTGTCAGGCAAAGCGCCGATGTATCTTTGTATAGTGCCCTCTGCACAGTCGTAAAGATAAAATCCTAATTCGCCATTTTGGTTGCACAGATAAACAAGATAAAAATCCTGATTTGCATCGTACATCCAAGCGTCGTACTGGTTTTCACCCAACTCAAGCACCCGTGGAGAAAAACCTTTAGGCAGAGTTACGCTTTTTGGCTTTTCAATTACGATGAAATTTTGATTAAGCACTGTTATGGGTTGGTATGGATAGTATGAAATGTCCACCTTGTTATAGACGTAAAACTTTGTTTCACCCTTTTCATCCTCAAGATAGAGCATAGTTACACTGCCTGCACTGTTAACAATCGCCATAACCTCTTTGTCGCCAAGCTTTGTAACGGTGGCAGAAAAGCCTGCGGGGATTTTATCGGCAGGCAGCTCGTCCACAACGGTAAAGGGCTTGCCGTCGATGAAAATTTGCTCATCCACAACGGGAGCATCAGGCTCTTGTGACGAAGGTGTGTCTGACGGGGGAGCCTCACTGCCGTTAGATGCGCGCACAATCTTGATAGTATAGGTGCGCTTGCTACCGTTTTGAGCGGTAACGGTTACCTTGCGGGTGTTATTGCCAACCTTAAGGGTGGCACTGCCTGAAACACTGGTAGTAGCGGTGCTGTCTTCAACGGTTGGGGTAAGATACATTGTAGTTGTTTCGTTGGGCACGTTTACCGTGTAGTTAAGCACGCTCTTTGAAAAAGCAGGGGATAAGGTGCCACTTGAAAGGGTAAGGCTTTTAAGGTAGTTGTTGCTTGAAAGGGGTTTCTCAGCCTGAATGGAAACCGATGATGAAGCAGTCACGTTGCTAAGATAATTAAAATTTACGTCACTTATTTCGGTAGAGGTAAAGGTGAAGGTGTTAGAGCCCTCTGCCTTTGCCTTAAAGGTGATAACAAACTTAAATTCACTGACACCGTTGCCTGTGGAGTCCCACTGTGACAAGGTGAGCAAGCCGCCTGCACCGTTTACGCCACTGCCCGACACAAATTCAACAAGGCTTGCGTTGTAGCTTAACTGACCTTCCACACTGCCCATACCCGTATCGGCAGAAACGCGCAGGGTAACAGTGAATTGGTCGTTGGGCTTAACGGTAGAACTGCTTGCCGATACTGCTGCTTTTGCAGTTGCCGCCGAAGCAGAAAAAACGCAAAGGCTTGCCAGTATAACCAAAGCCGTAATTAAAGAAACTATTTTTTTCATTTTCAAACCGCCTTACTGAGTGATGGTGTAGGTGCCTAAAATATGACGCTGACCCATAAACAAGTCAACGGTGGTCAACTTGCCGTCTTTATTAACATCGGATGCGCAAAGGCGGGAGCCTGTCAAACTGTATGTGCCTAAGATAATGCGCTGACCCATAAACAAGTCAACGGTGGTGATTTTGCCGTCGGCATTTATATCACCGTAAATTACCACTTCATAGGTAAGATAAACGGTGCCGTCTGCCTTATAGATAATCACGTTATCACCCGAGCATACGATACCGCTTGAGCGTGCAACTCCGCTTGCATCCTTAACCTCAACCGAGCCGTTAGAGATGCCCAAATTGGCAATAAAATCAGCAACTGCCGTTTCGGGCGCAACGCCCGTTATGTAGGTTGCAAGGGTGTACTTTGTGCCGTTAATGTTGGGATCAGTGACTTCGGGGGTGGTTGAGGGTTGCTGACGGCTTATGTCGATGGTGTAGTTACGCTTTGTTCCCGATTGGGCGGTAACGGTAACCGTCACCTTGTTGTCGCCGTAATTAAGGGGGATAACTCCTGTGCCCGTCACCTTAGCGTTAGAGTCGGCAGGGGTGGCGTTAATAACCACCTTATCTGTCTCACTGCTTACAACCAACTCATAGTCGTAGGTGTAGGTAGAGAAAGCAGGGGATAAGGTATGACCCTCAACCGAAAGGGCGTTAAGCAAATAGTTGTTTGCGCCTGAGCCGGTAGGCTTAACACAAGGGGTGCTTGGCATATCGCGAAAAACAGGTATTTTGAAAACAAGATTGCTGCTTATAACCTCATCTGTAATGCCGTTTTTAAGAATATTTGCCTCACTGAAAACAACTTGAATGTTGGTCATATACTGGTGGGTGTAATATCCGCCTTTTTCAATAAGATCAAATCTTTGCAGATAAAGAGTGTCCTGCCCAACGCTTATATATCCGCTGGCAAGAAATTCCGCGCCGCCTAAAATAGATTTGTATGGGGTGTCCCAACCTTTGTTTTTAGCATGCATAGCACCCATAGTCACGTTTGAAATATTGCCGTTGTTATATGCGTTGATGTTGAAGAAATTGTAATATCCTTCATAGCCAGATACCTCGCCTCTTGAAAGTTTAGTGCCGCTGGCACCCTGTTCTTGTCTGCATCGGCTTGCAAGGTGATATGTGCTAACGCCGGTTTGCTTTGCAGCATCAAGAAAGGCGTCGGCATAGGTGGCAAACTCGTCAAACTGAGCGGGATAGGCACCTTCCATAAATGTGTCTTTAAGAATTTGGTTAATGTTTTCAACCGTTTCGGTTGATGAGTAAGACAAATTCAAAAATGCGTAAATATATGTATCGGTCAAATAGTTTCTGGGGTCAAGACAGTGCTTGATAAGCTCTTCCGACGCCTGAATCCAGTTAGACCCGTCAAAAACGGTGTGTTTGCCGGTGTCGGGATTGTAGGCACCCTGCTGATAGGAATAAAAGGCATCGGGATAGTAAGAAAGCTTTTGCACAAGACTGCGTCTTAGCACACTTTCACCTGCTACGGCGTCACTCCATTTAAGACCTGTGTCTTGCGCCACAAAAATCCAGTTTGGGTGAGCGGCGTGCAGATTGCGAAGCCCCTCTTTGTAGCTTTCGGGGAAATTCTGCGCGGTAAGATAAGCCTCAAAATCCGCATCGGGAGTGTATTCGGGAATGACGGCGTTGATTCTTATATACTGTGAGGAAACGTAACCCACACTGCCGTTAAAATCAATTTGATACCAACCGCTGTAGGACGTGCTGTCAGTAATAGTAACGGTGGAGCCCTTTGGAGCCCAACCGATAGTGGAAGAAGAGGTATTGGGTGCAGAACGCACGCGCAAGGGGTCGGTCTCTGTAATAACGGTACCAGTAACGACAGTATTAGCAAAGGCGTATTGAGCAGAGGGCGCAATCACAGCAGTGAAAGTAACCACTATGCAAATTATGACTGATAATAGCTTTTTATACAACTGCACCGCTACTCATATCCTTTCTGTTGAAATTCTTACAATTTTGTAACATATTTCATATTATACTATTTTCAGGTTGTTATGTCAATCTCTTGAGGGCAGAAAAAATTATTAATTTTTTCCAAAAAACAAAAACCATTGTCGTAAAAACAATGGTTTTCATCTTTTTTAATCTCTAACCAACCCAATCGAGCAATCGTTAAGAGTGTTTTCGCCTATCTCAACGTTCTCGCATCTTATGGTGTTGACTGCGTAAAATACGCCTGTATCGCCCAGTCCGTTGAGCGTGTTGTTGTTAAATTTAAGTCCGTTGACCGAAGTTGCATTTACGGCGCTGGGGCAATTATTAAAGGTATTACCCTCAACGGTTATGTTTTTATTTACGTCGGCAGGATAATTTGATTTCATCTCGTGAGAGGTGTGAGTAACAATAGCGGCGCCTGCGGCTTTACCGCAATTTGTTATGGTGTTGCCGGTTATTGTGATATTGCGGCCGGGTGACATTTCGTACCAATAGTCAATATCAGGCGAGATAAGTATTGCGGCAAGTCGTGTGCCCGAAATATCGCAGTTTTTAACAACGGCGTTTTCGGTTTGCAGCAAAAATGCGCGTGCTCGGTTGGATTTGACGGTGCAGTCCGAAATAACAACCGATGGGTGCAACGTTTTATTAGCCATAACCGCGCCGTCAGTCACACCGTCAGGCAGCTGGTCAAAGGTGATTTTGCCTGTTAATGCATTTAGTTTTTTGATTTTTGCGCTGCCAAGCAGTTTAAAGGTTGCTTGGTCGTAAAATTCAATCTCATCACCCTTTGCGGCCCAATCTGCAAGCATATTGGTGTTGTATCTCTTCATAAATGCGGTCAGTGTGTTGCCGTCCAATTGGGTTACCGAGTAAGCCATACCGTGCACGTTAACACAGTCATCACCCAACTTAATAAAGGTGCAATCTTCAACGGTAAGCTTACCGCCTATTGCCGCAATGTGAAGTCCATCAGCATTGGATGAGAAATATGCTTTATCGCTTTCGGGGGATATATCTACTCGCCTTAAGGTAAGGTTAAAGGTGCGACCGCCTGAAAAGAACACGCCCGAAAAAGAGTTGCGCACGGTAATATCTTCAAAAACAACGTCACTGCTGTCAAGAATTTTGATAACTCCATCGCTTAAAAGGGAAGCGCGCAATCCCACAGGAGTGCCTTCGGTTAGCCTTGAAACCTCTTCGTAACTGAGTCCGCTTATGCACACGTTGCCGTTGTCCATAACGGTCTGCGCAAAGCCGTCGTCCTTGTATTTTTCTAATTTTGTATCAGGGTTGCCTTCGTTGTCAAAGGTGTTAAAGGCGCAGTAAACCTCTTTACCGGTGGGCTTGAAATCGTCGTATGGTTTTATGTAAACCTTACCGTTGCCTGCATCACATTCCGCAACAGTTCCCGACAGAGAGGTTAGCCCGTCGTATTTGAACGTAATGCCGCTCATTTTAACCTTGCTCGATTTATAAAGGTTGATAATCACGCAGTCTTTGATGGTAACGGTTGACGCGTCAATATCTTTTCTGACAATGATGGCGTTATCTCCTTTGATGGTGACGTTGTCTTTTTTGTTGATGTTGATGGTTTCAGATACGTAATAGGTGCCTTGCGCAAGGTTAAGCACGCCGCCCTTTTTTAGTGATGATATAGCGTCTTGAATCGCTGAGGTGTCGTTTTCACCCGATGGACTAAGGGTAACGCTTTGAGCTGTGGAGCAGCCCGATATAGCGCCGACCGAAAGTACACTTAAAATCAAAAGTGCCAAAAATCTGTGTTTCATAATAATTACCATATCCTTTTAAAACGCAAAATGCTATAAAAATCACCGATATGTTGATTATATAATATCGCGTGTGCTTTTAAATTTTCGGCGTGGTTTTCACACTAACCTTTACCTACTATATACCGATTTAATATTATAGTCAAATTTTGTTGCGATACAGAACAATAAATATTTGTTCAAAATCTACAAATAGGGTATAGAAGAACGGCCCTAAAAATAAAAATTCTGCAAATGCAAAAAAATGCTTGACATTTGCAAAATTTGGTAGTAAAATATTAAACTGCACAAATAATGGGTGTATGTACCCGTGTGAACTTTTCTGACGATTATTATAGCAGAACAAATGCAATTCGTCAAGTGTAAGTTTATGTGGGTTGTCCACACATTAAAAGAGTGTTTTTTAGATAGGCGTAACAACCTAATCAGATGAAGGAGTGATAAAGCCAATGGTGAAAGTCAAACCTGTCCATCTTGGCAAAACTGTCCGTATGAGCTTTTCCAAAATCAACGAGGTTTTGGATATGCCCAATCTTATTGAAATTCAGAAGAACTCTTATCAGTGGTTCCTTGGTGACGGCTTGAAAGAGGTATTTGCCGATATGTCGGCAATTTCTGACTATTCCGATAATCTTGTGCTCAGCTTTATTGACTACCGTCTTGACGACAAACCCAAGTACACAGTTGAAGAGTGCAAAGAGCGTGATACCACCTATGCATCTCCTATGCGTGTACGCGCACGCCTTTTAAATAAGGAAACAGGCGAAATTAAAGAGAACGAAGTGTTCATCGGCGATTTCCCCCTTATGACCGAGTCGGGCACGTTTGTTATCAACGGTGCCGAGCGTGTTGTTGTATCACAGCTTGTTCGTTCTCCCGGTGTCTATTATGATGTAGAGATTGACAAGTCGGGCAGCAAAAAGTTCAGTGCTACCGTTATTCCTAACCGTGGCGCATGGCTTGAGTATGAAACCGACGTTAACGACATTCTTTACGTCCGCATTGATAAAAACCGTAAAATACCCGTAAGCACCTTTATTCGCTCACTGGGTGTATTTACTGATACCCAAATGACCAATGCAGAGATGGAGTCACTTTTCGGCAAGGATATTCGTCTTGAATACACCTTTGAAAAGGATGCTACCAAAGACGTTGAGGAAGCATTGCTTGAGGTTTACAAGAAGCTCCGCCCAGGTGAACCCTTCACCGTAGAGGGCGCAAAGGGCTATCTTTACAGTCTCTTCTTTGACCCCCACCGTTACGATATGTCTCGCGTTGGCCGCTATAAGTATAATAAGAAGCTTGCATTGGCAGGCCGTATTATAGGCAAGGCTTTGTCTCAGCCCGTTGTTGCACCTCTTACAGGTGAAGTATTGGCAGATGCCGGCACACTTGTTACCAAAGAGTTGGCTGCTATTATCGAGGCAGCAGGTGTTAACGAAGTATACCTTAACGTAGTTGAAACCGACGGTTCTGAAAGTGAAGTTAAGGTTATCTCTAACGGTATGGTTGACCTTAGCAAGTTTGTTGAGGCAGACGTTTACGATGCCGTTAAGGATATTGTAAACGAGCATGTTTGCTTTGCCGTGCTTCGTGAAATTCTTGAAAATGCCGCTGATAAGGACGACCTTGTTACCACCCTTATTGAGCGCGTTGCAGAGCTTATTCCAAACACTATCACTCTTGACGATATTTTTGCCGCCACCAACTATTTCATCGGCCTCAATCACGAGGTTGGCGCCATCGACGATATTGACCACCTTGGCAACCGTCGTATCCGTTGCGTTGGCGAATTGCTTCAGAATCAGTTCCGTATCGGCTTCTCACGTATGGAGCGTGTTATTCGCGAAAAGATGTCACTTCAGGCACAGGATATTGATGCAGTAACTCCTCAAAGCCTTATCAACATCCGTCCTGTTGTTGCCGCTATTAAGGAATTCTTTGGTTCATCACAGCTTTCACAGTTTATGGACCAAACCAATCCTTTGTCAGAGCTTACTCATAAGCGTCGTTTGTCTGCTTTGGGCCCCGGCGGTCTTTCACGTGACCGTGCAGGCTTCGAAGTTCGTGACGTACATTACAGCCACTACGGCCGTATGTGTCCTATCGAAACTCCTGAAGGCCCCAACATCGGACTTATTTCATATCTTGCAACCTATGCTCGCATTAACACCTACGGCTTTATTGAAACTCCTTTCCGTAAGGTTATGCTTGACGACAAGGGCGTGCCCTACGTATCAAACACAGTTGAGTATATGACTGCAGACGTTGAAGACGATTACATTGTTGCTCAGGCAAATACTCCTCTTGACGAGAACGGCTACTTCATCAATAAGACTGTAACTACCCGTTTCCGTGACGAGTTCCTTGAAGTTACACCTAACGAAGTTAGCTATATGGACGTATCACCTAAGATGGCAGTTTCTGTTGCCACCGCTATGATACCCTTCCTTGAAAATGACGATACCAACCGTGCTTTGATGGGTTCAAACATGCAGAAGCAGGCAGTTCCGCTTCTTAAGACCGAGTCTCCTATCGTTGCAACAGGTATGGAATACAAGGCTGCAGTTGACTCAGGCGTTGTTGTGCTTGCAAAGCGTGCAGGTACCGTAACCGTAGCAGATGCCGACAAGATTGAGATTAAGGCAGAAAACGGCGAAGTTGACAGCTACAAGCTTATCAAGTTCATCCGTTCAAACCACGGCACTTGCCTCAATCAGCGTCCAATCGTTGAGGTTGGTCAGCAGGTTTCTGCAAACGAGGTTATCGCTGACGGCCCCGCAACCTGCAACGGCGAAATCTCTCTTGGTAAGAATGCTCTTATCGGCTTTATGACCTGGGAAGGCTACAACTACGAAGACGCTGTTCTTCTTAACGAAAAGATTGTACGTGACGATGTTTACACATCTGTTCACATTGAAAAATACGAAGTTGAAGCACGGGACACCAAGCTTGGACCTGAAGATATCACCCGTGATATCCCCAACGTTGGTGAAGACGCCCTTAAAGACCTTGACGAGCGCGGTATTATCCGCATCGGTGCCGAGGTTCGTGCAGGGGATATCCTTGTTGGTAAGGTAACTCCTAAGGGTGAAACCGAGCTTACTGCTGAGGAGCGTTTGCTCCGCGCCATCTTCGGCGAAAAGGCAAGAGAAGTTCGTGATACCTCCTTGCGTGTACCTCACGGTGAGTACGGCACCATCGTTGACGTTGACGTCTTTACCCGTGAAAACTCAAGTGAACTCAACCCCGGTGTTAATACCGTTGTTCGTTGCTATATTGCTCAGAAGCGTAAGATTTCTGTTGGTGACAAAATGGCAGGACGTCACGGTAACAAGGGTGTTGTTTCCCGCATTCTTCCTCAGGAAGATATGCCTTTCCTTCCCGATGGCAGACCTCTTGACATCGTGCTTAATCCTCTGGGCGTTCCTTCCCGTATGAACATCGGTCAGGTGCTTGAGGTACACTTGGGCATGGCAGCCAAGAACCTGGGCTGGAAGGTGTGCACTCCCGTATTTGACGGCGCACACGAAGGCGATATTATGGAAATGTTTGAACAGGGCGGCTACTACCGTGACGTAATGTTCAACAAAGAAAACGGCAAGTTTATGGAACCTCTTGGCGGCAAGATTCTTGTTGAAGAAACTGTCCGTGAAGACGGCAAGAAGGATATTGCACGCCTTGATGAAGCAACTGTAAACGATATGGCTGCTTTGACTGAGCTTGCATTTAACGACAAGCTTAAGGTTATCGACGGTAAGACATTCTTGCGCGACGGCCGCACAGGTGAGCGTTTTGACAACCCTGTAACCGTTGGATATATGTACTATCTCAAGCTCCATCACCTTGTTGATGATAAAATTCACGCCCGTTCAACCGGTCCTTATTCACTGGTTACCCAGCAGCCTCTCGGCGGTAAGGCACAGTTCGGCGGTCAGCGTTTCGGTGAAATGGAAGTTTGGGCGCTTGAAGCATACGGCGCCGCCTACACCTTGCAGGAAATCCTCACCATCAAGTCTGACGATATTGTTGGCCGTGTAGATACCTATGAAGCCATCATCAAGGGTCAAAACGTTCCCAAGCCGGGCGTTCCCGAGTCATTTAAGGTTCTTATTAAAGAATTGCAGGCTCTCGGCCTTGACGTTCGCGTGCTTGATAAGTACAACGAGGAAATCGACCTTAAGCAAACCTTTAACGACGATGATATGGGACTTGTTTCTCCCGACGTTCCCGCTATCGCAACCGATACCGACTTCGAGGGCAACTATGACGGCTATACCATTGAAGATAACGAGGGCAACCCCGTTACTGACGAGTCAGAGGATGACGGTTACACCGATTCCTATGGCGACGATGAAGAATAAGGAGGGTACGGATTATGGAATTTAATGAGTTTGAATCAATAAAAATCGGTCTTGCCTCTCCCGAGCAGATTCGTTCTTGGTCATTTGGCGAGGTTAAAAAGCCCGAAACCATCAACTACCGTACACTTAAGCCCGAGCGCGACGGTCTTTACTGCGAGCGCATTTTCGGACCTACTAAGGACTGGGAATGCCACTGCGGTAAGTATAAGCGCATTCGTTATAAGGGCAAAATCTGTGAGCGTTGCGGTGTTGAAATCACCCGTGCCAAAGTCCGCCGTGAGCGTATGGGCTCTATTGAGCTTGCCGCTCCCGTGTCACACATTTGGTACTACAAGACCATTCCTTCAAGAATGGGCCTTGTGCTTGACATTACTCCCCGTGTACTTGAGCAGGTGCTCTATTTCTCAGCCTATATCGTAATTGATCCGGGCGATACACCCCTTGAAAAGAAGCAGCTGCTTAACGAAAAGCAGTATCGCGATATGCTTGAAAAGTATGAGGACTCCTTTACCGCAGGTATGGGTGCCGAGGCTATTCAGGCACTGCTTAAAGAAATCGACCTTGAAAAGTTAAGCGAAGAACTCAAGGCAGAACTTGAAGAGGCAAACGGTCAGAAAAAGGCTCGCCTTATCAAGCGTCTTGAAGTTATCGAGGCATTCCGTACCTCAGGCAACCGCCCCGAGTGGATGATTATGGACGTTCTGCCCGTAATCCCCCCCGATTTGCGTCCTATGGTACAGCTCGACGGTGGCAGATTTGCTACCTCTGACCTTAACGACCTTTACAGACGTGTTATCAACCGTAACAACCGTCTTAAGAAGTTGCTTGAGCTTGGCGCTCCCGATATTATCGTGCGCAACGAAAAGCGTATGCTTCAGGAGGCTGTTGACGCTCTTATTGATAACGGTCGCCGTGGCCGTTCTGTAACAGGACCCAACAACCGCGCTCTTAAGTCCTTGTCCGATATGCTTAAGGGTAAGCAGGGCCGTTTCCGTCAGAACCTTCTTGGTAAGCGTGTTGACTACTCCGGCCGTTCAGTTATCGTTGTTGGTCCTGAACTTAAGATGTATCAGTGCGGTCTTCCTAAGGAAATGGCA
>JAFQWE010000014.1 GCA_017407645.1 Clostridia bacterium
ACCGAGGTTAAGGATGGTGTCCATCATACCGGGCATTGAAGCACGAGCGCCTGAACGAACTGATACAAGCAGAGGATTTTCCTTATCACCGAATTTCATGCCGGTGATACCCTCCATCTTGTCGATGTACTCCATAATTTCTGCCTGGATGTCAGCGTTAATCTTTCTGCCATCTTCGTAGTACTGTGTGCAAGCCTCAGTGGTTACAGTGAAGCCCTGGGGAACGGGAAGGCCAATCTTGGTCATTTCTGCAAGGTTAGCACCCTTACCGCCGAGAAGCTCACGCATGCTTGCGTCGCCCTCTGAAAAGAGGTAAACATACTTGTGACTCATTTTGAATCATCCTCCTAAAAAAATAATTAACATCTTCAGCGAGAAATATGCATATGCATACAGTCTCAAAGAATATTATACCAAACCGTTTTCCATTTTTCCACTGTTTTTTTCATCCAAAACCGAAAAAATTACACCTTATTACATATATTTTTAGTATATTATACACATAACATTCAATAAACTCTTGAAAAACGCCTTTAAAAATGTAATAATAACGGTATAGATTGATAGGGGTACAGTTTCGCTGTTCCCCCGCTTTTTGCGTGGTAAAAATACAAAAAAGGTTGTGCTGTTATGCTTTTTAAAAAATCATCAGGTGCAGTTGAATATATGATTGTGGGACTGGGCAACCCAGGTGCAAAGTACGACTCTACCCGTCACAACGTTGGCTTTGAGGTGGTGGATATGCTTGCAAAGCAGGTTGGCTGCTCTGTTATTAAGTCAAAGTTCAACGCTCTTTACGGCAAGTGCGATATAGAGGGTGTGCCCTGCCTTATCGTCAAGCCCCAGACCTATATGAACAATTCGGGTGAGGCAGTTGCACCGCTTGCCAAATTCTACAAAATCCCTGCCGAGAATATAATTGTGGTATCTGACGACATTTCTTTGGAGCCGGGCAGACTGCGTATTCGTCGCAAAGGCAGTGACGGCGGTCACAACGGTCTTAAAAGCATATGCAATTATATGGGTGATAACTATCCCCGGGTAAAAATGGGTGTTGGCGCAAAGCCTCATCCCGATTATGACCTTGCCGCATGGGTGCTTGGCAAATTCCCTGCCGACGCTCAAAAGGAATTTACGTCTGCCGCCGAAAAGGCTTGCAAAGCCATCTGCCTTATGGTAAAAGGCGATACCGACGGCGCAATGAACAAGTTTAATTCTTAAGAGGTAACTATGCTCTTTTTAAACAATGCTTTTCGTTCTTCACCTGAATACAAAGAGCTGTGCGGTGAAATTTTAAAAGGCCGTTTGCCCTCGGCGGCAACAGGTCTTGCCCACATTCACAAGGCGGCTCTTATCGACACCCTGCGCAAAGATACAAAGCGCAGGGCTTTGGTGGTTGTTGCCGACGAAAGTGAGGGCGCCCGTATTAAATCTGACCTTATTCTTATGGGTGCCAAGGTTATTGATTTTCCATCACGTGACCTTATTTTAAGGGATATTTCGGGCATTTCAAGAGAGTATGAGCACGCCCGTCTTGGCGCTTTGTCAAAGATTATGGACGGTGACTACGACGTGGTGGTTTGCGGTGCCGACGCTCTGCTCAGCTACACCATTCCTCCCGAAACTCTTATGGCAAACCGCTTCACCCTTAAAGCCGAGCAAACCATTCCTCCCGCAGAGGTTTGCGGACGGCTTGTGTCGGCAGGCTACACCCGTTGCGACACTGTTGAGGGTGTTGGTCAGTTTGCCCTTCGCGGCGGTATTTTGGATATATTCCCTCCTGATGCCGATAACCCCTACCGCATTGAGTTCTGGGGTGACGATATTGACTCTATCTGTATTTTTGACACTATGTCACAGCGCCGCGACCAAATGGTTGACGAGATTCTTATCACCCCTGTTTTAGAGGTGCTTACAGGGGACAGTGACACTTTTGCAAGGCGGATGAGCCGTCTTGCCTCTAAGCTTGAGCAAAAAAACAAGTTTAAAGCCTATCTGCAAAAGACGGCGGAGGATGCTCAAAACGGAATTCTGCCTCTTTGCGCCGACCGATTT
This sequence comes from Clostridia bacterium, assembly GCA_017407645.1. Taxonomy (GTDB): domain Bacteria; phylum Bacillota; class Clostridia; order Oscillospirales; family Acutalibacteraceae; genus RGIG2206. The sequence continues at coordinate 2,056 of JAFQWE010000014.1, forward strand.
TTGCCTCTGCTTTACACCCCTGCTACCCTCCTTGATTACACCGCCGACTGTCTCACCTTTATAAGCGAGGCTAACAACGTTAAAGAGAGGTGCCGCACCTATCTTTCATCGGCAACCGAGGACGTAACCACCCTTTTTGAGCAAGGTATGTGCCCAAAGGGATGGAAAATCTGCTCTGATTACGATACCTTATGCGGTGAGCTTGAAAACCGCGAAACAGTGTGGCTTGACACCTTTACAAAGGGCAGCTACGATACCAAAATCCGCAGTGCCGTCAGCTTCACCTTGCGGCAGTTGTCGGTTTGGGGCGGTATGACCGCTCAGCTTGCAGAGGACATTGCTCCTCTTTGCGAGCGTGGGTACGCCGTTGTAGTCCTTGCAGGCACCGACAAAGCCGCTCACACCGTAGCAAACGACCTTAGGGACAGCGGACTTAACGCCTACTACTCCCCCGATGCCGATACACTGACAGGGGGTACCGTTACAGTTACGTCGGGCAGTCTGTCGGCAGGTATGGATTTGCCCAAGGCATCCTTTGCCCTGTTTACCTATGGCAAAACTGCCACCTCTAAAAAATCACGAATTAAGAAAAATGCCAACGCCTTTAACAGTCTTGACGAGCTGCACCGCGGCGATTACGTAGTGCATCTGTCCCACGGAATAGGCGTTTTTGACGGAATTAACACCATCACCACCGCAGGCATTACCAAGGATTACATCAAAATCAAGTATGCAGGCAAGGACGTGCTTTACGTTCCCGTAACACAGCTTGACCTTGTATCAAAATATATCGGCGGCAGTGACGAGAGTGGCGTCCGTCTTAACAAATTGGGCGGTGACGGTTGGAAAAAGACCAGAGGCAAGGTTAGAAGTGCCCTTAAGGATATTGCAAAGGAACTGATTAAGCTTTATGCAGAGCGTATGGCTCGACCCGGCTGGGCGTTTAGCCCCGACACCGACCTGCAGGCAGACTTTGAAAGCCGCTTTGAATATGACGAGACGGAAGACCAACTGCGCTGCATACACGAAATCAAGCGGGATATGGAATCCACCGCGCCTATGGACCGACTGCTTTGCGGTGACGTTGGCTTTGGCAAGACGGAGGTTGCTTTGCGCGCCGCCTTTAAGTGCGTTGCCGACGGCAAGCAGTGTGCTATTCTTGTGCCCACCACCATTCTTGCTTGGCAGCATTATCAAACGGCAACCAAACGCCTTGAGGGTATGCCCGTAACGGTTGAACTTTTATCCCGATTCCGCTCACCCAAGCAACAGACCGACATCCGCCGCCGACTTAAAAACGGCGAGATTGACATTATCGTAGGCACCCACAAGCTTATCGGCGCAGGTGTTGAGTTCAGAGATTTAGGCTTGCTTATCATTGACGAGGAGCAACGCTTTGGCGTGGCACAAAAGGAAAAGCTCCGCGAAAAGCATATAAACGTTGACACCCTTACTCTGTCGGCAACCCCTATTCCCCGCACGCTGAATATGGCTATGTCGGGTCTTCGTGATATGTCCTCACTTGACGAGGCGCCGGGTGACCGATACCCAGTGCAAACCTACGTTATGGAGTATGACAAGGCGGTGGTGATGGATGCCATCCGCCGAGAACTGCGCCGTGGCGGTCAAGTCTATTACCTTTATAACAGTGTTGAGTTTATTGCATCAAAGGCCGCCCGACTGCAAGAAGAGCTGCCCGATGCATCCATTGCCATTGCCCACGGACAGATGGCAGAGGAGGAGTTAAGCGAGGTCTGGCGCCGTCTTATTGCAGGCGAAATTGATATTTTGGTCTGCACCACTATCATTGAAACGGGTGTGGACGTACCCAACGTTAACACCCTTATTATTGAGGATGCCGACCGAATGGGTCTTTCCCAACTTCACCAAATCCGCGGCCGCGTTGGCAGAAGCAGTCGCAGAGCATATGCCTATCTGACCTACCGATTAGGCAAGGCGGTCAGCGATGTTGCCGCCAAGCGTCTTGACGCCATCCGCGAGTTTACCGAGTTTGGTTCAGGCTTTAAAATTGCTATGCGCGACCTTGAAATAAGGGGCGCAGGCAATATTTTAGGCGGTGAGCAAAGCGGCCATATGATTTCAGTAGGATATGATATGTATATCCGTATGCTGAACGATGCCATAAGCGCCGAAAAGGGTGAAGAGGTAACCCCCGAGGCAGAGTGTGTTATCGACCTGCAAATCGGCGCCCATATTCCCGAAAGCTATATTGCGTCACTGCAAGCAAGACTTGGTATGTACCGCCGCATTGCCGATATTCGCACCCCCGATGATGCTCTTGACGTTACCGACGAGTTGATTGACCGCTTCGGTGAGCCGCCAAAATCGGTTAAGGGGCTTATTGATATTGCCCTTATCCGCAACCGCTGTATCGCTCTTGGTATTCAGTCGGTAGAGCAGCAGGAAAATTATTTGCGGATTTATCCCGATGCCCTTAAACCGCAGCATATTGCCGCCTTGTCAGGTGCCGTGGGCAGACTTTTCAGAGTCAATGCAGGCAGTAAGCCCTTCTATGAAATCCGAATTATCGGCTCTCTCACCCCCTATGACGTTATGGAGGGCGCCGTGTCCGCTATGGAAAAGGCATAAATTTGGTCTTGTGTGTATAAATTACTGGACTTTTTTTAAATTGTAGTGTATAATACAAAAGTTAAATAGTTTTTACGGAGGTTTTGATATGAAGACTGTTAAAAAACTTGTTGCCGCTCTTCTTTGCGCAGTGCTTTTGCTCGGTTGCTTTGCAGGCTGCCACGAAAAAGGCGCTACTGTTGCAACCGTTACCCTTGATAAAAAGGAGTTTAAGGTTCCTGCAGGCGTTTACCTGACTATGCTTATCAATGCAGACAGTGAGGCTCGCTCAAAGGTTGCCGAGGATTTGCAGGAGGAAGAAAAGGATACAGAGGATATCAACTATTCAAAGCAAAAGATTAAGGTTGATAAAAAAGAATACAAATTCTACGATTACGTTTTGATGCGCGCTAAGGAAATGGTTAGCGAGTATCTTGTAACCGCTTATATGTTTGATAAGTACGAGCTTAAGCTTAGCGAAGAAAACGAAAGCGCTATGCAGCAGTACGTTTCATATCAGTGGGCTTACAACGGTAACGCCTATTTGTTTGAGCCCAACGGCGTAAGCTATGAATCCTTTGAGGATTATATGAAGGTTAATATGTACTACCGCTCCGACGTTTTTGATTACTTCTACGGTGAAAAGGGTGAAAAGGCTCCTGCAAAGGCCGATATTGAAAAGGCTCTTCAAGAGCATTTTGCCATTGCAAACCTGCTTGAAATCTCTATCAAGGATAAGGACGGCAAGGACCTTGCAGAAGATGAGCTTAAAAAGATTGCCGACAAAATCGAAGGCTACTGCACTCGCATAAACGACGGCTCTGCTACCTTTACCGACATTAAGGCAGAGTATGAAGCCGAAACCAAGACCGAAGACGAAGAAGAGGATGAGGAAGAAACCACCGAAACCGAAACCGACACAACCGAATCCAAACCCAAGGATGAAAACGCAGTTGTGATGGGTGACAGCGAAACCTCCGTTTCACACGGAAGCTACGAGGCTGTTAAGGCTTTAGAGGTTGGCAAGGCAACTCTTGTTAAGGGTACCGACGGCTACTACCGTCTTGCTATTAAGCAGGATATTCTTGCTGACGAGTACTACTTCACCACCTATCGTGACGAGGTTGTGCGCATTATGCACGCAGAGGACTTCAACAAGTTTATTGCTGACGAGGCAGGCAAACTTAAGATTGAATACGATTCATACGAAGTTGACTATCTTGCTCCTAAAAAGATTAGCTACGATACCTATCAGCAGTGGTACTCCGATATGATGTCTAACTATGGTCAATAAACACTACAAACAACCGAGTGTCAGCACTCGGTTGTTTTTTGTCATATATAACTTGAAAATGTTTGTTGAAAATGTTATATTAAGTTATAGAAAAGCACTTGGTTTAAACAAGCCTCCACTTGTCAGGGGAGGTGGCAAAACGAAGTTTTGACTGAGGGGTAGTTTTCTCTCCCTCAGTCTTTTCTTCCTCGTCAAAGGGAGCCAAAGGCTTTATTTGTTCTTAACTTGACACAAGCATACAATCCTCACAGAAGGAGGCGGTGGTATGAATAATAAAAAGCAACTACGGTTATACAACGTTTTGTTTCCTGCGTGGATGTTTACACTGATTCCACCAATGTGGCTTGTTATAATCCCCGGCAACTTTGTAATTGACAGTATCGTTTTACTAATCAGTTTGTGGGCATTGAAAATTGCCGACAAAGGCAATTGGTACAAAAAGCATATTTTTAAGATTTTTGCTTTCGGCTTTCTTGCCGATATTTTGGGCTCGGCATTTTTGCTGTTGCTTTTGGCAGTTTTTGGGGACGTTATCGTTGATTTTGAGTTGCTATTTACCCTGCTTGCAACGGTAGTTTCTGCCCTTTTGATATTTGTTTTCAACTACTTCTTTACTTTTAAAAAGAGCGAGGCATCTCTCCGCTTCAGGCTATCCCTAATTTTTGCAATTGCCACTGCACCATACACCTTTATGATACCGACAGCTTGGCTTTATTAAACAGGAGGATTAAATATGTCACTTACACAAGAAGTAAAAATTAAAAAACTTATTCCCACCGCAGTTATCCCCACCTACGGCTCTGAATTTGCCGCAGGTGCCGACCTGTTTGCCTGCACAGAGGGTGAAAAAATCGAGATAAAACCACATCAGACGGTTTTTATCCACACAGGCATCGCTCTTGAAGTGCCTATTGGCTTTGCAGGGCTTATTTATGCCCGAAGCGGCGCCGCCTGCAAACGCGGACTTGCTCCTGCCAATAAGGTTGGCGTGGTGGATAGTGACTATCGCGGCGAGGTTATGGTAGCCCTACACAATCACTCCCAGCAATCCCAGTTTGTTGAGGATGGTGAGCGTATTGCTCAAATGGTCATTGCCCCCTACCTGACCGCCAAGTTTGTTGAGGTTGACGACCTTGATGATACCGCCCGCGGCGAAGGCGGCTTCGGCTCGACGGGAAGAAAGTAAAATGTCTCTTGATTACAACAAAAAGAACATATTCCTTGCCAAAAATCTTCGTAAAAACGCTACACCGCAAGAAAAACATCTTTGGTACGATTTTTTGGCAAATTACGAAATCAGGTTTCAGCGACAAAAGGCAATCGACAATTTCATAGCAGATTTTTATTGTCACAAGGCAAAACTTGTTATCGAGATTGACGGTGCACAGCACTATACCGAAAAAGGTATAAAAGCAGATGAATTCCGCACAGAAACTCTTGAAGGGTACGATTTGAAGGTAATTCGCGTTACAAATGACCAAATCAATACAAATTTTCGCGGTGTATGCGAATACATAGATGCAACCGTAAAAGCCTTCCTCCGAGAGGAAGGTGGCACGACGCAGTCGTGACGGAAGGAGACTGCGATAATATAAATTCTATTTGTACTTTAAAGTTCCGCTCTCTCCCTCAGTCACCTTCGGTGACAGCTCCCTCCCGGAGGGAGCCTAACATAGCAAAAAACCACAGTTAAGACTGTGGTTTTTCTTCTTTTTCAATATATCTTGTAATTACGCCTGTTGAGATTTTGCTGCCCTCAACATCAATAACGTCAAACTCGGTACCGATTTCAAAATACTTTTCTTCATAGTTTTCGGGTTGCAACAATCCCATTTCATAACTGAAATCACCCCGTTCAATTTGTACGGGAGCACCGTCGCGGATATAGTCGTCAACCAACTCAAAATCCTTATTAACGTCAAAGGGGTCAACCTTTTTAAGCCTGATTGCATAAATGTTTTCAATGTTTAAATTGATTTTTGGGTTTACCTCAATCTCGTACTGCAGGTCGGCGTGGCTACGGCTATACTTGCTAACCCTCGCGATAGGAGGAGTAACAAATGCTGTTAAAAAGGGGCATACCAAAAGATAGACAAACCATCCCGCCACGGTAATGCCTGCGCCCACATCAGACTTAATCACATAGCCGAAAAGAATAAACAACAGCAAAAACACAAGATGTCCGCCCCAATAATAAACATCAAACATAAAATTGGAGCCAAGCGACACATCTCTGCCGCACATATCGCAAGATGGATGGATTTTTCCACCTATACCCTGTCTCCCATAGGGTAAATTCATAAAAACACGATGCTTTGTAGTGAATGCAGGCTTGCCGCACCAAGGACAACGGTATAATTTCATCAGTTTTCTCCAATCAACTTATCGTACACCATCTCTGCCATTTTTTTGGCGCCCTCCCAAGAGGGATGGAGATGGTCTCCGCTATCATACTCGGCTTTAAACATAAGCTGGTTTTGACTGTCTTTCATTTCAAGGTCAAAATCCACAACCCCGTCAAAACAGTCAGCGGTGCGAATCCACTCGTTTACACCCTGACGGATAGGCTCGCGGAAATCTTCATAGGTGCGCCAACCCATAATAGGCATAATGGTGCCCATATACACCTTAAGCCCTGCCTTGTGAGCAGTGTCGGCATAGAAACGAAGTCCCTCGCAAAGCTCCTCAACAGTGGGCAAATCAGAAATGGGACGAAATCCCGTCTGGTCGTTATATTCAGGGTGGATTATATCGTTAACACCCTGCAAAATCATAACAGTATCAACACCTGCAGTCTTAATTTCTCGCACAAAACGGTCAGCACCCTTTAATCCGTAACGGGCAAAGCGCATACAGTCATACTGACGAAGCACTCGGCTTCCGCTAACGGCACGACGGGTTACGGAAATATCGGAGTTACCCTTTTCAATCACCTTTTCAAGCAAATGCTCGGGCCAAGACTGTGCGGTAATAGAGTCACCGAAAGCCAAAATATTGCGGCACTTTTCATGGGCAAGCAGGTCAACGTCGCTTAAGAAATAGCAGTAGCCCATACCGTCGCAACAGGTAGCAGGAAGCTCTGCTAAATCGGTGCAGTCCCCTGTTGCATATGCATATTTGTGACTGGGACCGTTTGAGGCACAAGCGGTGGTCATATCCACATAACCCCCAAGATAGATGCTGACGGCAAACCTTTCACCTGCGGCTAATTTAAAATCGACTGCATCACTGACAGTCTCGCCACCTGGGGCAATGTTGCACTCTGCCTTGCCGCCAAAGGTAAGGGCAACAGCCTTGCTTACGTCAACAACATCGTTGGCACAAGGGGCAACCACAATTTTGTCAAGAGTAACGTCGTTTTTTGAACAGTGGTTAGAAAAGGTCAAGCGGATTTGCTCGCCTGCAATGGCAGTTTTTATAAAATAACGCAAGGTTATATCGTGTGCGTAGTTATGTTCTCTTTGCTCGCCGAATGAGGGAGCGGTGGTCCATACGGCAACCCATTTTTTATTCATTTTAATTTCCTCCACATATAAAAAGTGCAGTGCTTAAGCACTGCACAATTATAGCATATATGCATTTATATTTCAACTTAATTCTCTGCCTTTGAGTAGGGCAAAATACAGGTGGAAATACCCGAGTCAATCAGCAAATCAATGCCCGTGGTACTGTTAGACAAATCGGTGCCAAGATAGAAAACGGCGTTGGCAATATCCATCTCTGCCGCCTCGTGACCCAAGGGGTAACGGGAACGGCGTACTGCCTTTGCCTCTTCAGTCATATCGTCCCACCTGACCGAGTGAATGGCGCCTGCCACAATATTGTTAACGCGAATGTTATACTCACCAAGCTCATATGCAAGGCAACGAACCATTGCCGCCATTGCCGCCTTGCTCATAGCGTAGGGCACGCGGTCACGAACGCATCCGTTAGCCTGAATAGAGCCGATAGTAACGATTGCGCCACCCTCTTTTTGCCGGCGCATAATCTCTGCCGCCTGCTGACAACAGAAAAAGCTGCCACGGGCATTAGCCTCCATAACGGCATCAAAATCCTCCACGTCGGTGGAAAAAGTGCCCATACCGATGCCAAGATGAGCCGCGTTGGCAACAAAGCAATCAAGCCTGCCGAAATCGGCCTCCACCTGCTTGAAAGCGGCAAAAATACTGTCGGTATCGCCAAGCTCAAGAGTATAAGACTTTGCGTTAACGCCATACTCCTTTTTCAGCATTTCGGTGGTAGCAAGGGATGATTCACTATCGCGGCTTGAAACTGCAACGTCCCACCCTTTTGATGCAAACAGCTTTGCGGTAGCAAGTCCCGTATTGGCGCATCCGCCTGTTATAAAAACAACACTCATTGTAAAAACTCCTTGTGCCTATTGGTTTTTGCAAATAAAATTATACCCCTGCCATATGACAGGGGTAAATTGTATAATCAATCTTTTTTTACACAAAACACGCGTGGGATTAACTTTCTTCCTCAACAAACACAACGTGTTCAATCTCTTTAAGGCTTAAAATATTCAAATTCAAGCGGCGGTTTATAATAATATTTATACCCAAATTGCCCTCTTTATTGCTTTTGGGCGCCATCATACGATGGCTAAAATCAACAGCCAAAGTTTCCTTCACCTGAGCAACAATCTGATTGGCAAGATACATATCATCAATCTCTATGTAAATAATTTCTGCCGCCTTTTTGCGACGCTCAAGCTTGGCAAACAAAACGATGGCCACAAGGAAAAGCACCGTAACCACCAACGCGCCCTCGTAAAAGCCATAGCCAACAGCAATACCGATAACACTGGTAGTCCACACGCCTGCTGCGGTGGTAAGGCCTGTGATAACGTTGTTGCTTTTAAGAATAATCATACCTGCACCCAAGAAACCGATGCCCGATATAACCTGTGCAGAAATACGAAGCACGTCACCGCCGTTACCCATAATCTCACTTACGTAAAGACTAATCATAGAGGTAAGCGCAGCACCCAAACAAACAATAATGTGGGTACGCATACCTGCCGCACGTCCGTGACGGGCACGCTCACTGCCGATAAGGCAGCCGATAATAACTGCCACCAATGACCTAAACCCAACTGAAATAAGTACGTCCAAGCTGAAACCGTTAAATTCCACCAAAAAAGCCTCCCCATATATAAAAATGCAGTATATAATTATATTTTCGTACAAACAATTATATACCTGAAATAAAACCAAAAGAAGCAAAAACCTGCGGGGATTTTTGCTTCTTTTCTTTATTGGTTACGATTATACAACATAAGCGGTTAAAAATCAAGTAAAATATGCTTTTTTTGTTATTTATTTCACTATTTTAATTTTGCTGAAGGTGGCGCAGTTTTTAAATACGCCCCAAGTCTCACCAAGTCGCAAGGCAATTTTTATCGGCTCACTCTCTCCGTCGGCGTCCACCGTCAGCGCAGGCAGATTATCCCGCCACATAGTAAGCTTGCCGTCAAAAAGGGTAAGACCGATCACCTGCTGACCGATTGCATAGGGCAAATCCGCCTCTGCAACTATGTTAGCCGATTGGAATGGATTGCCGTCGTCAATCTGCCAGCCGTCCAGGATGGCAACACGATTGCCCTCTTTGGTACGGCAGGTAGCGGCAGTATATCTGCCAACCTGCAGACAACTGAAATCGGTGTCGGAATTGTTGTGATGATTGCGGCTGTTGGTAGCAAACACACCAAACCCGTTTTCAAAATTATAGGTATCTTTTGAAATTATATAAGGGGTGGCGTCATCCGAATCGGTGGCAAAGCCCACCTCGTCGCGAATATTTTGGGTATCCCCCATCCACGTATCAGCAACTATATCTCCGTCAAAGATAACATTATCAAAAGGCGCGTTTTCAGGCAAAGTCTTAAATTCACCCTTTACCCCCTCACCCACTCTGCCGTAAAAATCAACAGGATATACGGTCACAGTGTAGGCGGTGTCGGGATATAGACCCGTCATTTCCATTGCGCCTCTATCCTCACGGGGCATATAGTAGTGAGAGGTGTATTTTGCAGTGAAAGCCTCGCCCTTTTCGGAAATAGCCTCTGCCTCGTAATATTCAATCTGACCCTCATCAGCCTGAGGATAGGATATAACCACCGATGTGGCACCGATATGCTCTGCCAACACCTTGCCGCCGCTGATTTTTGGGGCAGGCACCGATTTTGCACGGCTGTCAAGGGTGTTATCACAGTCGGGAGCAATAACCCAAGGCTTGCCGATATATTCTTCCTTTGCGATGTCAAAACGCCTTAAGGTGACCTTGCCACCCTCACACTCGGCAATAATTACAACGGGGATGTAGTAGCCCGACACGTTGCCTGGGATACTATCCCACTTTGTTGCCTGCCACAAGGAGCCTGCATTGACCGAGTGAAATCCCCTCTCGCTTTGCATAAAAGAACGCTCGTTGGCAAGAAAGGCGTGAGAGTGACCGCTAAGAAGCACTACTCTTGGATGAAGCTCTAACAAAGCGTGCATTTGGGTGCGAACAACATCGTCGTCACCGTAGAGAGATGCTCCCCCCGATGAATAGTGTCTGACAATAAAGATAGGCAAATCCTCGCTCTGCTTTTCGGCAAGGATGATTTGTTGATTCAGCCAGTCGTAATCCTCGTTGGTGTAGCCTGCGGAGTGGTTGCGAGCCGAAAAGGTTATAAAGGTGTAGCCCTTTATGTTGGCAACATGGCGGTACGGCACACCCACCACCGACTCAAAACGAGCGCGGTAAAAGGCGTTTTCCTCGTCGGAATGGGGCTGGTTGCCATAGTCGTGATTACCCATACAGGCAATGTAGGGAGTATCGGGGCAGCCGATAGCATCCAGTCCGCTTTTAACGGCGCCTGCCACGCTTTCCATCTCAATCTGACCGCCTGAGTTGGTCAAATCCCCTGTGCTGACAATGGCGTCAAGAGGTGCGCCCACCTTTTTTATAGCATCGTAAACATAGTGACCGTAGCAATGAATGTCACCCATCAACAAAAATCTCACGGTTTATTTCTCCTCTTTGTCGGTTTGTTTTTTAGCCGCCTTGCGCTTGCAAGAACGCTTTGTAATCAGAATGATGCCCACTGTAACTCCTCCAATAACAATAAGGAAAGGCAGTGCGCCAATGAGGAAAATTGCAAGCCCGCCCACAAAATCGCCAAAGTAGGTTATACCGTCAATAAAGGCGTTACCTGCTTTTGACCAGAAGGTAGGCTTGGACTCAGTTTCGCGCTCAACCTCATCAAGATTAAGGTCGACTGTGGAATAGGCAATCAAGGTGTCGTAGCCTTTTTGACGAGCCTTATATGATTCAAGATTGCCGCGCACCTCGGTCAGTCGGCTTTGAATAGCAATTATGTCGTCAAGCTTTTCTGCTTTTTCAAGCATTGCCATAAGAGCAGTCTGCTCTGTCTCAAGAGCGGCAATGTGACTTTCTATATCTACGTATTCGTCGGTAACGTCGTTAACGTTTGAATTTTGACGGGTTACGTTGACCGCCTTGTTCAAGGTGGATAAAAATCCGTCCAGCTTGTCGGCAGGAATTCGCAAGGTCATAGTGGCAGTGCGGTTGTCTTGGTAGTTACTGTTGACCGACTGATTCTGAACATAACCCTTTGCGTCATTTACAGCCTTTTCAATAGAGGTCATAACTTTGCTGAACTCCTTGGTTTCAGCATCAATATCAACAGTGCGAATCAGCTTGCGGCTTTCAAGCTGATTGACTTCAGCTTTAGTGTCTATATCCACAATTTCAAGATAATCATCATTAACGTCGCCAACGCCACCGGGGATTTTATCAGCATATTTGTTCTCCTCATCGGTAGTATAAGAGATACTTGATGACTTACAGCCACACAGTAATGCGCCGATTATAAGCAGGGATAATAACAGTGTAATCGCTTTTTTAAGGTTTGTTGATTTCATAATGTTACCTCCTTTTAATTTGCAGTGTCTGCATTTTTAGTTTAACTTAAAAATGCAAACAAATCAATAGAGTTAACACTTTTTTAATCTATTAAATTATTTTAAATTGTGCAAAGAAACTATTGATTTTTGAATAGTGCCGTTGTATAATATTCTTGTTGCGAATGCGACAAATTGAATAAGGACGCTTAGCGCAGCTGGTAGCGCTTCCGCTTGACGTGCGGGAGGTCAGGGGTTCGAGTCCCTTAGCGTCCACCAAAAAACGACAGGTTTCGACCTGTCGTTTTTTTATCCATTGCGAAAGCAATGGTATATCATCAACGATAGCAATGCTATCGTTGTATCTCATCAGTCCGTCAGGACTGCATATCATCACACCTTTAGGTGTGTATCAAAACCGCTTTCGCAATGATGATATACAAAACTTCGTTTTGATGTTATGCAATTCCTTGCGGAATTGATGATATACAAGGCTCCGCCTTGATTAATTTACTAAAGCATAGTATAATTCACTTAAAAGGAGTGATATTGTGGCTAAAAACTATTTACTGATCTGTTCGGAGCAACTTGCAACCGATATAGAATTACTTTGTCAAAATATTAAAGCTTCATCCAACTTACTTTGTCAAATACGCAAAAGTTCAAGCAGTATTTATGCCAATATTCGCGAAGCTAATTACGGTCAAAGCAAAGCCGATATGCTTTCAAAGTTTGAAATCGCCCTCAAAGAATGTAACGAAACAGAGGGTTGGTTGCAGTTATTATATAATACAAAGGGTATCGATGAAACGACCTACAAAAACCACAGAAATCTTTGCGGTCGCATCAGACGACTGTTGATCGCCTCTTGTAAAACATTAAAGGCGAGTGCAAAAAGAAACGACAATTTTCGATAGAAGATTGTCGTTTCTTTTTGTTCTTTTCTCTTTCATCACTTCGTTCTTCTCTCGCCGGCTGTTTCGCCTTTAGTCCAACCGAACGAAGTGAGGGCGCAAGACAATAAGCCACCGCGCCACAAGGGACAGTGTGCACTAAGAGGGACTCGAAGCAGGTCAGGGAGTGCGCGCGAATAGAATGATACATGCACGACTAAGAAACAGTCCTTTTGCCACCGATGTCTTGAATATCTTTTTTCTTGAACATCTAAAGACCTCTTTTGTCAGGCAGACAAAAGAGGTCTTTTACAACAATATTCGTTTTGTAATAATTTACTCGGCTGAATTATTATCATTTGTGTTCTTTGTGCCGTTAATTTCTTTTTTAAAAATAATACAGAAAATAAAAGCCAAAAAACAAAAAGCAGTAACTATTATTGAAAGCGTTGATAGATAATTAAATATCATTATTTCAGTAAAATAGTACAAAGCAAAAAACATAAATGTTGCTATTAACGAAAAGCACGCTAATTTAAGTAATATTGATTTCATTTCAATCACCTTTTAAAATAATTTGTTTTTTCAATTTTGCCTAACCCATCACAAACCGGACAGTCAATTACACCGTCCCCATTACAGTAGTCACATTCAACACCCTCTTCGTCATAGCCGAAGCCGTCGCAATGAGGACAATCCAATTCGCCGCTACCGCCGCATTTTGAACATTCAATCATCTTTTACCCTAAGTTAATTAAAATTTTCTATTAATAACCCAAGAATGAGGTTGTGGTTTGCCTAATCTGTTTCTCGGTCTGCGTGAGCAATTACCCGGAAGTGGTCTGCCGGCAGTCTGCGGTCTTACCGACTTTCCTCCACACCACCTACACATATACTCAACATTTACAAATTTTTTAACCGTTCCCATTTTTTAAACTCCTTCTGATAAGCATCGTTTAAGTTGATATACAGATATAAAGTTTCGATTTGCACGGACATTATACTGCAAAATGCGGTATTTGTCAATACTGCATTTTGCGGTGGGTATAATAATTGTGGTGATGATATGTTTAAGAGAATTCGTGATTTACGTGAAGACCACGATTTAACTCAAAGGCAAATGACTGAAATTTTAAACTGTTCACAGCAGGTATACAGCAACTACGAATTAGGTCAGCGCGATATCCCTACCGACATTTTGATTAAACTATCGCAATTTTATAAAGTCTCTACCGATTATATATTAGGTTTATGTGACAACCCAATACAAAACAAATAGCAAACAAGGCACCGCTTTTGCGGTGTTTTTTTATGTGGAATCGGGACTCGAACCACCAAAAAGAACTCAACCCGCCCTTTTAAACTTAAATATATCCAAAAAATCAAAATTCAATTTGTGCATATAAACAAATGTTAATCTTAACTGCAAACTTAATTGACAAAAATTACATATATATTTATAATTCAAATTAGTAAGATGGTTTAACTATTATTAAAATCATACAAAAAGTGAGGTTTGACTATTATGAAACCGATTAAGCTTGCATTTGCTCCTACCCGCCGCAGTATTTTTAGCGCCCCTGATGCTATCAAATACCGCGGACTGACTGCAGACCGCCTTAAAGAATTGGGCGTGGATTTTGTTGATATTGATGATATCAACGATGAAGGTCTGCTCTATTGTGAAGAAGATCGCCTGAAGGCTTTGGAGAAATTCAAGGCTGAAAAAGTTGACGGTCTTGTAATCCCCCACTGTAATTTCGGCACTGAATATATCTGCGCCCGTCTTGCCAAGGATCTGAACGTACCCGTTTTGTTGTGGGGTCCTCTTGATGAGCGTCCCGAACCCAACGGTGTACGTCTGCGCGATACACAGTGCGGACTGTTTGCCACCGGCAAGGTGCTGCGCCGCTTCGGTGTTCCCTTTACATACCTGACCAACTGCCGCCTGAACGACCCCGTATTTGAGCGCGGCATTCGTGACTTTATGGCTGTTTGCCGTGTGGTCAAGACCTTCCGTAATATCCGCATACTGCAGATTGGACCTCGCCCCTTTGATTTTTGGTCAACCATGTGCAACGAAGGCGAGCTGTTGGAAAAGTTCGGCGTTGAACTGTCTCCTATTCCACTGCCCGAGCTGACGGCAGAAGTTAAAAAAGCCATTGCAGAGGGTGATGACGTTCAAAAAACCATCGCATACTGCAAAGAACATATGGAGATTAACGTTACCGAAGAGCAACTTACAAACGTTGCAGGTTTGGCAGTCGCCATGGAACGACTGGTTAAGAAATACAACTGTAACGCTGCAGCAATACAGTGCTGGAACGCACTGCAGGACGAGTTAGGCATTATGCCTTGCGCCGCCAATGCATTACTTAACGACAAGGGCATTCCCGTAGTTTGCGAGACTGATATTCACGGCGCAATTACTGCCTTGATGGTGGAAGCCGCCGCCAACGACGGCACCCGAAGCTTCTTTGCCGACTGGACTATTCGCCATCCTGATATTGCTAACGGCGAGTTGTTACAGCACTGCGGTCCGTGGCCTTTGTCCGTTGCAGGCTGCAAGCCTTGTATCACCTATCCCTTGGCATTTGACTACCCCGGTGCAATCACAGCCGAAGCCAAGCACGGCGATTTGACCTTGGCTCGCTTTGACGGTGACAACGGCGAATACTCCTTATTATTGGGCAACGCCAAGGGTGTTGACGGCCCAAAGGGTATGGGTACTTATCTTTGGATTGAAGTGGATAATATCAAACGTCTGGAGGCTAAGGTTGTTGAGGGTCCATACATCCATCACTGTGTGGGCATCCACAAGGACGTTGTTCCCGTTTTGTACGAAGCATGTAAATATATCGGCGTTATGCCCGATCTGTATGACCCTATTGAAGAGGACGTAAAGGCGTATTTAAGAGGTGAATAATATGAGCACTTTGGACCTGCAACGAAAAGCCTGTGATATTCGCGCAGACGTTGTAGAACTGATATACCGCTCCGGTTGTGGACATATTGGCGGTGATATGAGTGAAATGGAAGCATTAGTGGCGCTATATTATAAGCATATGAACTGCTGCCCCGAAAATCAAAACGACCCAAATCGCGACCGCTTTGTTCTGTCCAAAGGTCACAGCGTTGAAACCCTGTACTGCATTTTGGCAGATAAGGGCTACTTTGATAAAGAAGAGCTTATGAGCACCTTCAGCGCATATAAATCACGTTTTATCGGTCATCCCAACAATAAGATTCCCGGTATTGAGGTTAACTCAGGCTCTTTGGGTCACGGATTGTCTGTAGCCGTTGGTATGGCAAAGGCAGGCAAGATGGACGATGCGCCCTATCGCGTGTATACCGTCATGGGTGACGGTGAACTTGCAGAGGGCAGTGTATGGGAAGGCGCTATGGCAGGCGGGCACTATAAATTGGATAATCTGACCGCCTTTGTAGACCGAAACAGATTGCAGATTTCAGGCTCTACAGAGACTGTTATGACCCAAGATTCTCAAGAAGAGCGTTGGGCGGCATTTGGCTGGAAGGTTATTTCCATTCACGGCAACGATATGGATGCTGTTGACGCCGCTATTACAGAGGCAAAGCTGACAAAGGGTAAGCCTACCGTGATTATTCTCAACACCACAAAAGGTTGCGGTGTTTCGTTTATGGAAAATCAGGCCGTCTGGCATCATAAAACTCTCAGTGAAGAGCAGTATCATTTGGCACTGAAAGAGCTGAAGCAGAGAAAGGAGAGCCTGGTATGAATATTCCCAATCGTCAGGTTGTCTGTAACGTTCTGATAGAATTAGCAGAACAGGACAAAAATATTGTCGTTCTGTGTTCCGATTCGCGCGGTTCAGGTTCTATGACCGATTTTGCCAATACCTATCCCGACCAATTTGTAGAGGTGGGTATTGCAGAACAATCGTTGGTTTCTGTTGCGGCAGGTATGGCATCTGTGGGCAAGAAGCCTGTTGCAGTTTCCCCTGCCTGTTTTCTGTCTACACGTTCTATGGAGCAAATCAAGGTTGATTGCGCTTACTCTCATAATAACGTGTTTCTGTTGGGTATTTCGGGTGGCGTCAGCTACGGCGCACTGGGTATGACCCACCATTCCAACACGGATATTGCCGATATCGCATCCATCCCGGGTATGCGTGTTTACCTGCCCTCCGACCGATTGCAGACCGAAAAACTGACTCGGGCACTGATGACAGATCAGCACCCTGCATATGTCCGCGTAGGCCGAAATCCTGTTGATGATGTATACGAAGAGGGCAACGTTCCCTTTGAAATGAACAAGGCTACGTTTCTGCGGGAAGGCAAGGATTTGGCTATAATCGCCTGCGGTGAGATGGTGCTATATGCAAAGAAAGCCGCTGATGCCTTGGCAAAAGAAGGCATCGAAGCAACCGTAATTGATATGTACTGCGTCAAGCCATTGGATAAGGAAGCCGTGCTAAAGGCGGCACAAACAGGCCGAGTCATAACTGTGGAAGAGCATGTGGCAATCGGCGGTATGGGCTCTATGGTCTCTCAGGTAATTGCAACCAACAATCCCTGCAAGGTTATTAATCTTACTCTGCCCGACGAACCTGTTATCACAGGCAATTCCAAAGAGATTTTTCATTACTACGGACTGGACGATGAGGGTATTATTCTTACTGCAAAGGAATTGATAAAATGAGCCGCTATGTTTTAGCCGTTGACCAATCCACACAAGGAACCAAGGGGCTTCTTTTTGACGAGCAGGGCGTTTTGGTCGGTCGGTCGGACTGTCCTCATCAGCAGATAATAAATGAACAGGGTTGGGTCAGTCATAACCCTATGGAGATTCGCGCAAATACCCTGAAGGCTTGTCGGGATGTAATTGAAAAAACCAAAATCAACAAAAACAGTATCGTGGCAATGGGCATTTCAAATCAGCGCGAAACCACTGTTGCCTGGAATCGTGAAAGCGGCGAGAGTATCTGCAACGCTATCGTATGGCAGTGCGCCCGCGCTACTGAGCTGTGCGAAAAGCGTCAGCATCTGGCAGATATGATTCAAAGCCGCACAGGTATGAACCTGTCTCCTTATTTCCCTGCCGCCAAGATGGGTTGGATTATGGAAAACGTGCCTGAGGCAAAAGAACTTGCCGCATCAGGTAAATTGGCTTTGGGCACCATTGACAGTTGGCTTGTATCCTTTCTGTCCTTGGAGCGCAACCACAAAACAGATTATTCAAATGCAAGCCGCACACAGCTGTTTGATATAAGCAAGCTATGTTGGGACAAAGATATTTGCGATGCTTTTGGCATTCCCATGGAGGTACTGCCACAGGTTTCAATGTCTGACTCTTGCTTTGGTATGACCGATTTGGACGGATTTTTGGAAAAGCCTATTCCAATTCACAGTGTATTGGGAGACAGTCACGGCGCACTGTTCGGTCAAAATTGCAGAAAACCCGGTCAGGTGAAGGCAACCTACGGTACAGGCTCCTCTGTTATGATGAACGTTGGTGATAAGCCCAAGTTCAGTCAAAGCGGATTGGTTACCAGTCTTGCCTGGGGTATGAACGGCAAGGTGGAATATGTGTTTGAGGGCAACCTTAATTACACCGGTGCTGTTATGACCTGGTTACGCAAGGACGTGGGTCTGATTGAGGCAGACCAAGAGGCTACCGAAATGGCTTATAAGGCAAATCCCAAGGACCGCACGTATTTTGTTCCCGCATTTTCCGGACTGGGTGCGCCCTATTGGGATGCTCACGCAACCGGATTGTTCACCGGAATTTCTCGTACAACAGGAAGAAACGAAATTGCAAAGGCGTGTCTGGACTGCATTGCATACCAAATCACAGATCTTACCGATTTGATGCGGCAGGATTCAGGCGTTACCCTTGATACGCTTCGTGTGGATGGCGGCCCTACTGCAAGCCGTTATCTGATGCAGTTCCAGAGCGATATGGCTCAGGTAACTGTGCAGGTTCCCAACCTGCAGGAGCTATCAGGTATGGGTGCCGCCTATGCGGCAGGTATTGCTATGGGACTTTACGATTCTGAAAAGATTTATGATCATATCCAGCGCCGTGAATATCTGCCTGCCCTTTCAAAAGAAGAACGTAACCAACGCTATGCAGGATGGAAAAATGCAGTCAAGCAAACGCTAAACCATCCGTAAAAACAAAACAACTGATAAAAAACCGCCCAATAGGGCGGTTTTTTGACGCTTGGGACTCGAACCACTAAAGGAAGCGAACACCGAGCATGGCGAGGTAAGGAGCGACTAAGAAACAGTCCTTTTGCCACCGGCGGCTCTCCGGCTGTTTCGACTTTCGTCCAACCGATCGAAGTTAGGGCGCTGTTCCTTAGCGTCCACCAAAAAACAAGGCACTGCCAAAGCAGTGCCTTGGTTTTTGTGAATGGGCTACAAAAAAGATATTTTTTCCGTTTTGGCGCATGAATTCGAACCCTAACATAATCGTTAGTTTTTAGTGAAATCGTTTGCTTGCGCTCACGGTGAAATCAAAGGCTACGCCTTTGGTGAAATATTTTGCTAAAACAAAATGTGAAATTAAATCCACCCACTTGCCGTCGAGGCGAATTTCACACGCCGCAGGCGTATTTCACATTGCGTAGCAATATTTCACCCACCCGTAAGGGTGGATTTAGTTGAAAACGACAGATTCCTGTCGGAATCTGTCGTTTTCTGGTGGAGGCGAGGAGATCGACCGTCTGCTGCGGCTTCGCCTTGCATACTTTTGGCTCTACGACCACGCTTCGCGTGGTACCCGTCTCACCGCTCTTCGCTAAAAAACTGCCACCGGCAGTTTTTATTAACGCTCAGACTCTCGCGAGTTCGACTCTCCTTTCTTTCTGCATAAAAAATCAAGACACTGCAAAAGCAGTGCCTTGATTTTTGGTGGAGGCGAGGAGAGTCGAACTCCTGTCCGAAAATCCATTCCCACAACTTTCTCCGAGTACAGCTGATAGTTTAAAATTCCCTCCAGTCGACGCCTATCAGCAGGCTTCGGCTATCGGTAGTCCGTAATCCGTGACGGGTTACCGAACACTCACCCGTTCACGTTCACTGTCTAAATGACGCCCTGTACCGCCCGACAGTAAGACGGGTCGGACGCGCAGCCTAATTAGGCTGCGTAAGCAACAGTTTTAGTGTCGTTTAATTTTAAGTTGCGGATTTTATAGCGGTCCCGCCCCGCTACTCGCTTATCGTGGTTCAAAATCCCCGTCGAAACCTTTACGCCCCCATATATTTAACGGCAGTGCCGCTAATTACATATTTTGCTCTTTAAAATAGCGCTCGTTATCACGCTTGACCGCTTTGGCAGCCAAATCGGCGCGCTTATCATAAAGCTTTTTACCCTTGCAGACTCCAACCGCCAATTTGGCACGAGAGCCCTTAAAGTACAATTCAATAGGAACAAGGGTTAAGCCTTGCTGCTTTACCAAGCCAAACAGGTGCATTATCTCACGCTTGTGCATCAAAAGCTTACGTTGACGATAGGAATCTCTGTTAAATATATTTCCTTTTTCATAAGGCGCAATATGCATTCCGTTAACAAAAATTTCACCGTCAACAACCTCGCACCATGAGTCCTTTAGATTGACTCCACCGCTTCTGATAGACTTAATTTCGGTGCCGAAAAGCTCAATTCCGGCTTCGATTTGTTCTTCCACAAAGTAATCGTGGAAGGCTTTTTTATTAGTTGCAATAGTTTTTTTGCCGGTTTTCAAGCTTTTCACCCCTTTACTAAATTCTTTATATCTTAATCAGTGAATTTTTCGGCATAGTTTTCTGTAGCTTTTTTTATGATTTCAAGGGCTTTTTCTCTGCCCACAATCTCGTGAACAGCAGTGTTTTTATGCTCCAAAGCCTTGTAAACCTCAAAAAAGTGCGCCATTTCATCAAATATGTGCTTAGGCAACTCATCAATACTCTTATACATATTATAGTTGGGGTCACCAAAGGGAATTGCAATAATTTTTTCGTCGTTGTCCTCATCATCAATCATATTGATTGCGCCAATGGGATAGCAACGAATAAGTGTCATAGGATAAACTGCAGCAGAGCCAAGCACAAGCACGTCCAACGGGTCGTTGTCGTCGGCAAAGGTGCGCGGAATAAAGCCATAATTTGCCGGATAATGGGTTGCGGTGTGCAAAACTCTGTCCATTCTAAGCAAGCCTGTCTCTTTATCCATTTCGTACTTAACCTTGCACTCTTTAGGAATTTCTATAACAGCAATAAAATCTTCGGGTGTAATACGGTCAGCGCTTATATCGTGCCAAATGTTCATAGTCTTCTCCTTATCATAAAATTTATAGGGCAAAAAAGTCGTGCAAACTTTGCACGACTTTTAGTTGGCTTATTAAGACGAGCCTTAAAAACCGAACAATGCGTGTGGATCACGAAGGAGATTGGTAAATCTCCGAGAGATCAAGCCCTCGACCTATTAGTACCGCCTAGCTGAATGTATCACTACACTTACACATGCGGCCTATCAACCCGGTAGTCTACCGGGGGTCTTACTGACTAAGTCATGGGATATCTAATCTTGAGGCTGGCTTCACGCTTAGATGCTTTCAGCGTTTATCCAATCCGAACTTAGCTGCCCAGCTGTGCCACTGGCGTGACAACTGGTGCACCAGAGGTTCGTCCATCCTGGTCCTCTCGT
>JAFQWE010000015.1 GCA_017407645.1 Clostridia bacterium
CAACAATAATAGTGCCGTAGGGGCGCTTGAAATCAACACCCATACCAAGTGCCGCCGCAACGGGAGCCTCAATAGTGCAAACACTTCTTGCGCCCGATGCCTGAACGGCATCGATAACCGAGCGCTGCTCAACATCGGTAATACCGCTTGGAATCGACACAACAACACGTGGCTTGGTTATAGTTTTGCCAAGCACGCGCGCCATATAATTATTAAGCATATATTCGGTAGCATCGTAATCGACGATAACACCGCGCTCAAGAGGACAAACGGTGCTGTACCGCTCGGTTGAGCGGCCGATTGCACGCTGAGCGTAGTGACCGAAATTTGCAGGAACCTCGTCATAATTATCCATCAGTACGACTGACGGCTCTGACAAGACGATTTTTCTGTTTTTAACAATTACCGTTTTGGCGGTGCCCAAATCAATACCGATGTCGTTAAACATTATACCCATCCTTAATTTTAATGATTAAATTATATACAAAAATCAGCCGATTGTCAACGCTTGGGTTTAGTAAGCGAAAAGGCAACTGACGTTACACTTACCGCGCCGCCTTTATAAAGCTCGTTTGCGCATTCACTCAAGGTTGTGCCTGTTGTGGTAACGTCATCAATAAGCAAAATCCTTTTGCCCGCCACGTTCTTTCTGCATCTGAAGGCATCTTTAAGATTGCGGCGGCGGTCAACACTGCTGAGCTGATGCTGTTTTTTAGTAAATCGCACCTTTCTTAGACAGTTTTGCTCTTTAATTCCAAGTTGCTTTGAAACGCGAGAAGCAATATACTCACACTGATTGAAGGTGCGGTCATACTCTGCAAAGGGTGACATTGGCACAAAGGTGACAATATCATATTCTTTTCGAAGAGAACGGGCTTTATCAGCAATAACCTTGCCGATATAATTTGCACAGTTAAAGGAGTGGGCAAATTTTAATCTTTTTACAATGGTTGCAGCCTCGTTATCATCCTCATAAGAATAAACGCTGTGGATTATAAAACGTCTGCCATAAAGGGTTCGCACCCGCGATTTTTTAATTCTGCCCTTTGACAGCGCCTCACTACACTTTTCGCAAACCAATTGATTATATGGCAAAGGTGTTTTGCAAGAGCAACAAAAGCTTGGAAACAGCAAATGCAGAAAAAGGAGTTTTGCTCTTTCCAAAAGAGAATTTACGGTCATTTGCTATCTCCTAAAAAATGGCGCAATGCAGTATAACGCCTTGTTCTTTTAACGTTCTGAGTCATTTCTTCAACCACCTGCTGTTTGCCAACCAAAACAAGCATATTTTTTGCACGGGTAACGCCCGTATACAAAAGATTGCGGTATTTAAGTTGAGGCGGCATATCGGAAACAGGCATAACCACACACTCATACTCACTGCCCTGACTTTTGTGGACTGTGACAGCATAGGCAAGTTCAAGCTGGTCAACAAACTCCATCATATAAAGGGCAACCTTATCGTCAAAGCGGATGTGAAGCAGACCAGACCCCATATCTATGCTTTCAAGGAAGCCCACGTCACCGTTAAAGATGCCTGTGCCGTCGGTGCCGTCATCCTTATTCCAAGTGATGTCGTAATTATTTTTAATCTGCATTACCTTGTCGCCCTCACGCAAGATAAACTTGCCCACGTGTATTTCTTTTTTATCCCTTGAAGGCGGATTTACAAGATTTTGCATTGCGGTGTTTATTGCAAGAGTGCCTGCATCCCATTTGCGCGAAGGACAGAGAATCTGTATATCCTCTAAAGCGTTATATTCATAGGCGTTAGGTAATCTTTCAGTGGCAAGGTTGCACACCAAATCGGCAACTGAATGGGCATTTTCGCATTTTAAGAAGAAAAAGTCAGAGTCACGAAGGGATAAATCAGGAGTTTCCCCTCTTAAGATTTTGTGAGCATTCGTAACAATGGCACTTTCCATTGCCTGACGAAAAACCTCGGTCAGTTCAACTGTGGGGATAATGCCTGAATCAATCAAATCCTGCAGTACGTTGCCTGCGCCAACCGATGGCAACTGGTCACTGTCACCCACAAGGACAAGTCGGCATCCAAAAGGCACTGCGCGAAGCAGACTTTCAAAAAGCACCGAATCAACCATTGACATTTCGTCAACAATAAGCACGTGGCAATCCAAGGTGTTACGCTCATTTTTTGAGAAATAGGGTCGATGAGACTCGTCCCACTCAACCTCTAACAAACGGTGTATGGTTTTTGCCTCGTTGCCCGTAACCTCACTCATTCTTTTGGCGGCGCGGCCTGTGGGGGCGGCAAGAAGAATTTTAAGTCCAGATTGCTCTAAAATATGTATTATTGCATTAAGGGTGGTGGTTTTGCCTGTACCCGGGCCGCCTGTAAGAATAAGCATACCCTTATTGACAGCCAACTCAATTGCCCTTTTTTGCAATGCACCAAATTCTATATCAAGGTCATTTTGTACCTGTGCAATATGACGGTTAACGTCAATAACCGACGGTGGCGGACATCCTGCAATACTTTTAATGCGTGTGGCAATATAACTTTCTGCCTTGTACTGATAGGGTAAAAACAGATAAGGCACATCTTCTATATCTGCAAGGGTTATTCTGCCCTGCCCTATCATTTTGTCGCAACAGTCGGATACTGTTTTTTCATCCACACCAAGCAAATCACTTGCTACAGGAAGTGCCTTGTGACGAGGTATACAAGTGTGGCCGTTTTGAATATTGTGACGAAGCACATACTCAATACCGCACATAATTCGGTATTCAAAATCGGCGCCGTAGCCCATTGCCTGCGCAATTTCATCTGCACGTTCAAAAGAAAAGCGCATATCGTCAGAGCAAAAATAGTAAGGATTGAGTTTGATTTTATCTATCGCTGCGGTGCCAAGCAGTTTAAAAAGGCGCAAGGCTTCATCGGGGGTTACTTTAAACTGCGCAAGATAAACCATAAGGTCGCGCACACCGAAATTCTTTATGTATTCTTCAGAAATTGCCATTGCTTTAGCGTGTGATATACCCTTTATTTCTGCAAGGCGCTGAGGCTCCTTTTCAATAACGTTAAGGGTATTATCACCAAAGCGGTTAACAATTCTTAAGGCGGTCGCAGGCCCTATTCCTTTTATTCCGCCTGATGCAAGGTATTTATAAATTGATGCAGCGGTATCGGGCACACAACGCTCGCACTCGTCAACCTTGAACTGAGGTCCAAAAGTGTAGTGCTCGGTATGTTCACCCGTAAGCTTTACCGTCTCGCCAACTCCTGCGCCTGCAAGATTGCCCACAACGGTGATAAGACGCTTGCCGTCATTAAGTTGGGCAACCGTAAATCCGTTTGAGGGATTGGTAAAAGAGACCTTTTCAATTATACCGCTTAAGTTCTCTTTTTGAGACATGGCTTACTCCTTAAATCTAAATAACCTTAAAGCCTAACTGACCTGCTTTTTCATTTAACGCGCTGATTAAATCTTCATCTGTAAGATTGTTGATGCATACGATTTTTGATGCTCTTTCGGGATGAGCTTCAATATAACTAACAAGCCGCTCGTAACTTGTGCCATTAGACACCGAATAATAAGTAGTATCTTTTTTGCAATGCTTATTACCGCACAAAGCACCGGCAACAAGACAGATAACTATATATAATGCTATTACGCTTATAAGAAAAATTATTGCAAAAGTCACAATATCACCTCACACCATTTTATGAGGGCAGATTTTATGTGACACTATCAATATAACCTTTTGCAATTAAGCAAAAGGTTATATTTTTCTTATTTCTGCTTTATTGTAATGTAGGCAGTATACTCTTTGTTAAAGGTGGACACCCACAAGGTATCATATGTGCCGTCAAGCTTAATAGTGGCAGGCACAGTATACTGACCGGGTTTGGTAAATTCACCAAGATTTACAAATACCGTAAGATTTGACGCGGTAACCTTTGAAACATCGGAGCGGTTGCCGTAAACATCCACCGTTAAGGCGTTGTTAAGTTCAATCTCACCAAGGGTTGAATTCACATTTGTAACTTCAAGGTTGTTAACCTTAATGGTTTTATAACGCACGGTAGACGTGTCGACTGTTACCTTAACCTTTTGAGGTCCGTCATGGACACGCACACCTGCAGGCAGATTGAACTGACATTCAAAAACATTGTTATCGGTTGCAACCTGTGAATAATCAATAGGCATCAAATCAATCTTTTGCAGTGAGTCAAGGGTTTTGGGGTCACCAATCAAGGTTACCTTTGAAACGTCCATTGAATAGTCGCAGAAAAGCTTTACAGGTGCGTTATTAAAGACGGCGTTTACGTTAACCTCTTTTGTTTTAGAGATTGAAACTGTTATATTTGCTTTTTCAAAACTTAAATCAAGACCATCTGTCGAAATTTCCTTGCCCTTTTTATCAAGAAGCACTACCTTTGCTTCAAACTGTGCAGTTGCAGAAATTTCTTTACTCTCGTCAGTTCTTAGCACAACCGTATGAATCTTATCCACCTTTGACTGAGCACCGCTTACTGTAAGAGTGCCGTTTGCCCCATCGGTAATATAGGGCATTTCTTTAATAAGTCCGCTTGATGCAGGTGCTGTGATTCCGTTTGCCTCTGCCACAAGCTTATCAAAGGTGCGGGTTGCCACACTGTCTACAAGAATATCAACCGTTCTGGGATTGATAGAAACAACGTCAAAATCAGAGAAAATTGATGATTTTGTGTAGTTAAGGGCAACAGTATATTCACCCGGTTTAGTTATATCATTTAATGACGGGGTGATTGTAAGGTCAGCCGCCGACACCTTCATAATATTTGCGGTTTTGCCTGTTATAACAACCTCTACCGAATCGGAACTGTGGGTTATAATCTCAAGATCGTTGGTAGAAACTGCAGTGTTGCTTACATCGAATGAAATGGGAACATCCCTTAGAGTTCGGGTAGACGTGGGATTGTAATACTGCTTAAAGCCGTACCAAATAAGGAAAGAAAGCACAAGAGATGCTACAAGCCAAAACTTGCGACTGCGACCGAGGCGGCTAAGAAAAGATGTGATTTTATTCATCATTCTTCTTTACCCCCTTTTTGATTGCATTTTTAATTGCGGTAAAGGTGAACTTGCTTTCGGTATTTTCTTCCTCTTTTATAAGGGCGTTTTTCAAGTATTCAAGTAATTCAGATGCGGTTAAGTTGCGTTTTAGGTTGCCGTCCTTTGCCACTGAAATAATGCCTGTTTCCTCTGAAACAACCACCACAATAGCATCGGAGTTTTCACTCATACCTAAAGAAGCGCGATGACGAGTGCCTAAATCCTTGCTTAAATTTGAGTTTTGTGAAAGGGGTAAAATACAACCTGCGGCATACACCCTTGCGCCGCGAATAATCATTGCGCCATCGTGAAGAGGTGCCTTGGGGTAAAAGACGTTGGTTATTACTTCCATACTTGACTGCGCGTCAATTACAGTACCTGTTTTGATAATATCGCCAAGCCTTGTTTCTTGCTCAAACACAATAAGGGCGCCTGTTTTGCTTTTTGACATTTCACCGCAAGCACGTGAAACATTATCGATACAAGTATCCAACTCGGCATATTCCGAATGGCCCTTGCGGTTGAATTTTGAGAAGTTGGTAAGACTTACTTGCTCAAGCACGTTGCGTATTTCGGGTTGAAAAATCACAACCAAGGCAATAAATCCTGAGCCGATAATTGCCCTTAACACCACCGATAAAGTGGTCATTTCAAATATTTCAGCAACAAACCACGCCATAACAAGCGCAACAATACCGCCCACTAACTGTTTAGCGCGGGTTTGACGGACAAGTTGGACAAGTTTGTAAATTAAAAAAGCAACTACCAAAATATCAATAAGGTCTGCCACACCAAATGAACGCATTACACCGATAAAACGATAATATTCGTTAACAATCCAGTCTAAAACAGCACTCATTTTAACACCCCCAACCGCAAATATATCTATACACTTTTATTTTAACATAAATAACTGCGAATTCAATAGTAAATTGGGGTATTTTTTAGTATTTTTTAAATTATTTATTGATTAAACTCATGTTTTACTGTATAATTTACGTGGTGATAAATTTGATTACAGAAACTTTGCAATACGTTGAAATTGACCAGTCAAATTCTAATACCGCCGCAATTATTGTTGCAGGCGGCTCTTCTCAACGTATGAAGGGTATAAACAAACTGCTTTGCCCTATTCTTGATATACCTGTAATAGCACGCACCCTTATGGCTTATGAAAACTGCAACTCTATCGGCGGCATATATGTTGCCTGCCGTGAAAGTGACATTGCAGATATTCAAAACATTTGCGACAAATACGGCATTATTAAGCTAAAGGCTATTGTTAAAGGCGGCAATACCAGGGCACAATCGGTAAAAAACGCCTTTGATGCAGTTGACCAGAGTTTTAGTTACATTGCAATTGCAGACGGGGCAAGACCACTCACAACCCCCGAAATTATTGACCGCGTGCTTGACGAGGCAATGCGGTGCGGCGCCGCTTTGTGCGCAGTGCCCGTTACCGACACTGTAAAGGTGGCAGACGGAAATCGGTTTATTGAAAGCACGCCTGACCGCAGTCGGCTTTGGGCGGCACAAACTCCTCAGATATTTAACCGCGAAATTTATGCCAACGCACTCAGTTTTGGCGGCGATTTTACCGATGACTGTGCCTTGGTTGAGGCGGCAGGCACAAGGGTGAAAATTGTGGAGGGCTCCCCTACTAACATAAAAATCACTGTACCCACCGATATTATTATTGCGGAAGCTCTTATTAAGGAGGCAGAAAAATGAGAATCGGCAACGGATATGACGTTCACCGTTTAACCGCAGGCAGAAAGCTTATTTTAGGCGGTGTTGAGATTCCTTTTGAATTAGGTCTTGACGGTCACTCGGATGCAGACGTGCTAACCCACGCTATATGCGATGCTTTGCTTGGTGCTGCCGCCCTTGGTGACATCGGCAAGCATTTCCCCGACAGTGACCCACAGTATAAGGGCGCAGACAGTTTGAAGCTTTTAGAATGTGTATGCAGCCTTTTGGTTGAAAAAGGTTACGCCATATCAAATATTGACAGTATTATTGTGGCGCAAAAGCCAAAAATCGCACCTTATATTGACCAAATGAGGCAAAATATTGCCTCTGCCGCAAAAATAGATTTAGACCGTGTAAGCGTTAAAGCCACCACCGAAGAAAAGCTTGGCTTTACAGGTCGTTTGGAGGGTATATCCGCTCACAGCGTTTGCCTTATAGAAGGCTGAAATAAATAACAGTTATTAGCCCCGATGCATAGTATGTACTGTGTATCGGGGCTATTTTATACGAAACGGAGGAAGTTATGTGGGACAGCATCTTATTATGGTAAGTTCAATAACACAAGCCATTAAAGGCCGCGACTTACTGAGAAGTAACGGCAAAAAAGCATATATTGAAAAGACACCCAGCCATCTTGATACCCACGGCTGTGGATACAGCATTATTGTTTATGAACAACCTGAAAATGTAATTTCGCTGCTTAAAAACAGCGGAATAAGAATAATCGGCACATCTGACAGAATTTAAGGAGAGGCAGTATGATTTATCTTGATAATGCCGCGACCACCTCACCAAAGCCTCAAAAGGTTATTCGTGCGGTAACCAATGCTCTTGTTTATTTGTCGGCAAATCCCGGCAGAAGCGGTCATTCCACGTCGGAAAACGCCGCCATCGTAATGTACGAGACAAGAAACAAGGTTGCAAAACTGTTTAACGCGCCAAATGCAGAAGGTGTAATATTTACTCCCAACTGCACCGCGTCAATAAACTACGTCCTTAAAGGTCTGCTTAAACGGGGTGACAGAATCGTTACCTCCTCACTTGAGCATAACGCGGTTATAAGACCGCTTACTGCACTAAAAAAATACGGAATTGGATTTGACGTTTTTGAGGTTGATATTGATAACAGTGAAACTACCTTTAAGAATTTTTTAAACACGGTCGGCAATGATACCCGTATGGTTATATGCACCCACGCGTCTAACGTTACAGGCACGTTGCTTCCAATTAAAAAAATCGGCGCTTACTGTAAAGAAAAGGGTATACTTTTCGCAGTGGATGCCGCTCAGTCGGCAGGGGTAATTCCCATTGATATGAAAGAAATGGGGATAGATTATTTATGCGTAGCGGCTCATAAAGGTTTGTATGCACCTATGGGGACGGGGCTTCTTATTATGTCGGGTCCCACTCCTGCAACTATTATTGAGGGCGGTACGGGTACAGAGTCAGCAAATCTTAATCAGCCAATTGATTTGCCTGAAAAGTATGAAAGCGGAACGGTTAATCTGCCGGGCATTGCAGGCATCAGGGCAGGCATTGATTTTATAAACGAAAAAGGCATCGACAGAATAAGAAACCACGAAATCAAACTGATAAAGCTTGCTTACAACCGACTTTCGAAAATATCGGGAATACGGCTATATTCAAGTCAGTATGACGACAAAGCTCCTCTTCTGTCATTTAATCTGAATGGAATGAACTCCATTCAGGTAGCAAACGAGCTAAACCGACACTCCGTAGCGGTCAGAGCCGGTCTTCACTGCGCGCCTTTTGCCCACAAAAGACTTGGCACTATCGACTGTGGAACGGTGAGAATTTCGCCTTCTGCCTTTACGAGCGAGGCAGATATTATAAAAACCACCGAATACGTGGCTAATATAGCGTCAAAAAGCAAGGCTATTTTTTAAATTAGCCTTGACTTTTTGCAGTTTTTTGTTATAATTAGTCCAAACGCAGTGATGAAGAAAAGTAGTTGTGCTTTTTCATTCCCAGAGAGGTGCCGTCATCGGCTGCAAGCGGCGCTGTTTTGATTACACGATGAAGTTCCCTTCGGAGCGGTGGGACTGAATTAACAGTAGGTCCTGACGGGTTGCAATTCCGTTACAGATTGCGGGAGTGTATGCTTCTTTTCAGCATAAATAAGGGTGGTACCGCGGAATTTGTTTTTTCGTCCCTTGCATTGTTAATGCAGGGGACTTTTTATTTTGTTAATTTTTTTGAGGTGATAAAATGAAAGAACAGTTGAAAAATGTTGCCATATCGGCACAGCAAGCTCTTGAATCGGTTAAAGACCAACAAGAGCTGGAAGCACTGCGAGTTCGCTTTTTGGGTAAAAAAGGCGAGTTGACTGCAATTTTAAAGCAGATGGGTAGCCTTTCCCCTGAAGAGCGTCCTGTAATCGGTCAGTTGGCAAACGAAACCCGCGCTCAGATTGAGGCAGTTATTGCCGAAAAATCTGCTCAGTTTAAATCTGCAACAGCAAGTGAAAAGTTACGCAAGGAAACCATTGACGTTACTATGCCCGGTTCTAAAAAGGCTATGGGTAAAAAGCATCCCCTTAACCTTGTGCTTGACGAAATTAAAGAGATTTTCTTGGGTATGGGATTTGACGTTGCTGAAGGTCCCGAAGTTGAGCTTGACTATTACAACTTTGAGGCACTTAATATTCCAAAAGACCATCCTGCCCGTGACACTCAGGATACCTTTTACATTACCGATAACATTTTGCTTCGCACTCAGACCTCTCCCGTTCAGGTGCGCACTATGGAAAAGCAAAAGCCACCTATCCGCGTAATTTCACCCGGTCGCGTTTTCCGCTCTGACGCAGTTGACGCCACCCACTCCCCCGTTTTCCATCAGATTGAGGGCCTTGTGGTTGACAAGGGTGTTACTATGGGTGACCTTAAGGGTACACTTGCAGACTTTGCAAAGCGCCTTTACGGTGAAGATGCAGTTGTTCGTTTCCGTCCTCACCATTTCCCCTTTACAGAGCCCTCTGCAGAAATGGACACTATGTGCTTCAACTGTGGCGGCAAGGGTTGCCGCTTGTGTAAAGGCGAGGGTTGGATTGAAATTCTCGGTTGCGGTATGGTTCACCCCAAGGTACTTGCCAACTGCGGTATTGACCCCGAGGAATACAGCGGTTTTGCATTCGGTATGGGACTTGAGCGTTTGGTAATGCGCCGCTTTAACATTGACGATTTGCGCTTGTTCTATGAAAATGATCAGCGCTTCCTTGATCAGTTTTAAGGAGGGATAAAGATGGATCTTTCAATTAAATGGTTAAAAGAATTTGTTGATATTGATTATAAAGCCCGCGATTTTGCAGAGGCTCTTACCATGAGCGGCTCAAAGGTTGAAGGCTACACTACCGAGGGCGCTGAAATCAGCGGTGTTGTTATCGGTAAAATCAACTCTATTGATAAGCACCCTAATGCAGAAAAATTGGTTATCTGTCAGGTTGACATTGGTGACAAGGTGCTTCAGATTGTTACAGGCGCCACCAATCTTAAGGTTGGAGACATTGTTCCCGTTGCTACCGACGGCTCAACTCTGCCGGGCGGTATCAAAATCAAAAAAGGTAAGCTTCGCGGTGAAGAAAGCTTTGGTATGCTTTGCTCACTTGGCGAGCTCGGTCTTACGCTCGGCGATTTCCCCTATGCCATTGAAGACGGCATTTTTGTTATTGAGGAAGAGTGCGAACTCGGTCAGGATGCTAAAGAGGTTCTTGGTATCAATGACGATATCGTTGAGTTTGAAATTACCTCTAACCGCCCCGACTGTCTTTCTGTAAGAGGTTTGGCAAGAGAGGTTGCAAGCACCTATAATCTGCCATTTAAAGACCACACACCCGTTGTAACCGAGTGTGGCGGTGACGTTAAGGATTACCTTAAATCTGTTAAAGTTGATGCAACCGACCTTTGCTACAGATATATGGCAAGAGTTGTTAAAAACATTAAAATTGCCCCCTCTCCCCGTTGGCTTCGTGAAAGACTTCGCGCAAGCGGTGTAAGACCTATCAACAATATGGTTGATATTACCAACTACGTTATGCTTGAGTACGGTCAGCCTATGCACGCCTTTGACTACAAGCACGTTGCAGGCGGTGAAATCTGCGTAAGACGGGCAAACGAAGGCGAAAGCATCACTACACTTGACGGCGGTGAAAGAGAGCTTACCACTAACAACCTGTGCATTGCAGACCGCGACAAGCCTATTGCAGTTGCAGGTGTTATGGGTGGCGAATATTCAGGTATTTTTGACGATACCGACACTGTTGTTTTTGAGTCGGCTTGCTTTAACGGTGCTTCTGTCAGAACTACCGCTAAATATTTCGGTATGCGTACCGATTCATCTGCCCGTTTTGAAAAGGGTCTGCCCCCTCAGTTGTGCCAGGCTGCTCTTGACCGTGCTTGCGAGCTTGTTACCTTGCTTGGCGCAGGTGAGGTTGTTAGCGGTGTTATTGACATCAAGCATTTTGAAGACAAGCCCGTTACCATCACTCTTGACGCCGATTGGACCAACAAATTCCTCGGCACAGACATTCCTGAGGCAGAGATGAAAGAAATTCTTTGCCGTCTTGGTTTTGAGGTTAAGGGTAATGATATTGTTGCTCCATATTACAGAATTGATATTGAGCACAAGGCTGATATTGCAGAGGAAATTGCTCGTATCTGGGGTTACAACTCCATTCCCGAAACTGCAATTAAGGGTAAGGCAAACGGCAAGGTTACCGATGAGCAGAAATTTGTAAGAACTATTAACGACGTTATGCTTGCGGCAGGCTATTCTCAAATCAATACCTATTCATTTATGAGTCCAAAAGAGTATGATTTGATTTGCGCACCCGAAAATTCAGAGCTTCGCAATTCTGTAACCATCACCAATCCTCTTGGTGAAGATACCTCGGTTATGCGCACCACCGCTCTGCCCTCTATGATGGAGACTTTGGCTCTTAACTTTAACCGCCGCAATCAGAGTGCTAAATTGTTTGAGATTGCTACCGAGTATATCAACCTTGGCATTGACAATTTGCCCGATGAACAAAAGGTACTTATTGCAGGTGCTTACGGTAATACCGATTTCTTTGAGGTTAAGGGCGCCCTTGAAATGCTCTTTAAAGTTCTGAATTTGCCTGAGGCAGATTTCGTTGCAACAAACGACGAGGCGTCTTATCACCCGGGTCGCACCGCAAAAATATTTGCAGGCAAAACCGAAATCGGTATTTTGGGCGAAATTCATCCCACCGTTGCCGAAAATTACAACATTGATGAAAAGGTATACGTTGCCAAGCTTAACGTTGCAGCAATGTATAAGGCAGTGGGTGAAGAAAAGATGTATCATCAGTTGCCCAAATTCCCTGCCGTTACCCGTGACCTTTCTATGCTTTGTGATGAGGCACTTCCCGTTGCCGATATTAAAAAGGCTATTGCAACAGGTGTGGGTGACATTCTTGAAAGCATTGAACTGTTTGACGTTTACAGAGGCAGTCAAATCCCCGAGGGTAAAAAGAGCGTTGCTTATTCCTTCACCCTTCGTTCAGAAAGTGGCACTTTAAGTGAAAAGCAATGCACCAAGGCAGT
This sequence comes from Clostridia bacterium, assembly GCA_017407645.1. Classification (GTDB taxonomy): domain Bacteria; phylum Bacillota; class Clostridia; order Oscillospirales; family Acutalibacteraceae; genus RGIG2206. Next base: position 12,395 of record JAFQWE010000015.1, read on the forward strand.
TAACAAAGCTATTGCAGAGCTTGAAAAATTAGGTGCAGAAATCCGTTCATAATTTAAAAAGAGCCCTCGTTTGCGAGGGCTCTATTAAAAGGAGCTTATTATGAAAAAAATCATTGCTTTAATTTTGGTTCTTACTCTTTGTTTCGCTGTTTCTTGCTCTGCCAACAATGATAACGACGGTTGGGAGCCTGTTGATGGCGCTGACGAAATCAAAATTTCTTCCAACGCTAAAGTTGATGTTACCGACCAAGACGGAAAATACATATACACTCTTACTTCAGTGGCAGATATGTACACTCCTCTTAAAAATCCCGACAAGGGTTGGTATATTCATTACTACGATAACAACATAACCAAATATGGCGTAGGTCTTAAAGCCAAGGACGCCGTTAAAATGATACCCTGTCTTGACCATATTTATTTGCGACTGGCTTGGAGCTATCTTGAGCCTAAAGAGGGTGAGTTCAACTGGCAGATCATTGACAAAGTAATTGATGAATATACTGCCGAAGGAATAAAAATTTCTTTCAGAATCACCTGCAAAGAGACCGACGCAAACAACAAATATGCTACACCAAAATGGGTAAAAGACTTGGGTGCAAAGGGCACCATGATGGACAACGCTTGGGAGCCTGATTACGGTGACCCTATCTTTTTGGAAAAGTTGGACAATTTCCACAAAGCATTTGCAGAAAGATATGATTCTCGCGATGACGTTATTTACGTTGATGTTGGAAGCTACGGTGATTGGGGTGAAGGCCACACTGCATCCAGTTCTAAAAAAGACTGGAGTTGGGAAACTATAAAGACTCATTTCGATATTTACAATAAATATTACAAAAACACTCAGATTGTAATTAGCGATGACTTTGTCGGCAGTCGTGGAACTTCTGAAGGCAAAAGTGAAATCAAGCAATATGTTTTAGACAACGGTTGGACTTACCGCGATGACTCTGTAGGTGTGCAATGGTTTGTTGATACATATGGTGAAAAGCTTCGCTCTCCCGACCTGTTTGAATCGGTCATGGATACCTATCCCACCGTTTTGGAGTTGGAGCATTATCATTGGAACGTTGAAACAGGAAATTGGAAAAACGGCAAGTACTTCCTTTCTGCTATGGAGCAAGCCAATTCTACATACGGCGGATTCCATGGCTATCCTGCCGATTTTATCAAAGACAATCCAAAAATTGCCAAAGAGATTGGCAACAGGCTGGGCTATTGGTATTTTATTGATAATATCACTCTTAACAGTGACGAAAACAACATTAACCTTGAAATAAAATGGCAAAACAAGGGCGTTTCCAAAGCCTATAACAAATATGATTTTAACATTATTCTTGTTGACAGTGAGAATAAGGAGCATATATTTGCACAAAATGACTTTGACAACACAAAAATCTTGCCCAACGAGGAGTATTTGTCTAATCACGTAATATCAAAAGAAGGTTTAAAAAGTGGCAAATACACCTTAAAAATTGAAATGAAAAAAGGCGATGAAAGGGTTTATCTTGCCCTTGCCAACATTATGAAGCAAGATGGCGTGTATACTATCGGCGATTTTGAAATTTGAGGTAATTTATGAGAGACGATAAAAGAAAGGTTGCACTAATCGGCACAGGAATGGTTGGTATGAGTTATGCTTTTGCCATGCTCAACCGAAATATTTGCGACGAAATTGTGCTGGTTGACCTTAATGAAGAGCGTGCAGAAGGCGAGGCAATGGATTTAAGCCACGGAATCCCCTTTGCGCAAACAAGAATGAGAATTTGGTCGGGCAACTATTCTGACTGTTATGATGCCGACTTAGCGGTTATTACTGCAGGTGCACCGCAGTCACCGGGAGAAACCAGAATGGATTTGCTCCACAAAAATGCAAAAATTATCACCGCCATTGTAAACAATTTGGTGGGGGCAGGCTTTAACGGTCTTATACTTGTTGCATCTAACCCTGTTGACATTATGACCATGGTTGCCGCAAAGGTGGCAGGTTTTGCCCGTGGCAGAGTTTTTGGCAGTGGCACAACACTTGACACCGCACGACTGCGTTACAGCCTTGGGGAGCATTTTGACGTTGACCCCAAAAACGTACACGCCTACGTTATTGGTGAGCATGGTGACAGCGAGTTTGTTCCCTGGTCCCAGGCTATGATTTCTACCCTACCTGTTACCGAGTTATGCCGACGCTCTTGCGATTGCTGTAACGGCGACTTAAAGGATATTGCAGAATCGGTAAAGGAAGCGGCATACACAATCATAAATGCAAAAAACGCCACCTACTACGGAATTGCAATGGCACTTGCAAGAATCACTGCCGCCATATTTTCTGATGAGCGCAGTATTTTAACACTGTCTGCTCCCCTTATGGGTGAATACGGAGAAAGCGGTGTCTGCGCAGGTGTGCCCTGTGTAGTTGGAAGAGAGGGTGTAAAAAGCGTTGTTGAGCTTTTGCTTACCGACGACGAGCTTAGCAAGCTACACTCATCCTGCGAATTGTTGAGAGAAAACTTTAAAAAGCTTAATTAAATGCCAACAAAAATGGAGTTGTATCCACAAGGACACAACCCCATTTTTTGTTTTTATTTACCAAACAACGACCCATACTGCCTGGTGTTAATCAAAGACAAATAACTCTTTTTGGTTACAATCATATGATCCATCACACGTATGCTTACGGCTTTAAACGCGTCAAGCAAGCGCCTTGTAGTTATTATATCCTCTGACGAGGGTTCAAGCGTGCCGCCGGGATGATTGTGGCAGATAACCACGCAAGCGGCATTGTTTCGCACAGCAATCTCAATTGCTTTAATTATGCTGACCTCTGTCATATTAGCAGTACCGGTTTGCATCTTTTCGAAGCCCAAAAATCCGCCTGAATTATCTAAGCACAATATTGAAAAGCACTCTCTGTTGTCAAATAAATATTGCTCTTGTAAAAACGCGGCAATATCTTCCGTTGTACGAAATGACGCAGGCTCTTGCTTTTTAAGATTTAAATAGAACTTTGATATTTCAGGCACAAGTTTGATAAGTGTTGCTATGTTTTCGCCAACACCCTCCACCTCACAAAGTTTTTCAAAATCTGCATCAAAAGCCTTTTCTATTGAGCCGAAACGGTCTATTATTCTGTGAGCTAACTCATTGGTGTCTTTATACGGCACCGCATAGAATAGCAAAAGTTCCATTATATTATGGTCTTCAAAATCCTTTAACCCTGAATTTAAAAATCGGGATTTTAACCTTTTTCTGTGACCTTGATGGGTTCCTGTAATTTTTACAGACATTATATACTCCTTGAAATCAATCTGCAGTTATGTTACAATTATATATCATAATGTTTATAATTTAAAGTCTTTTTTAAGGAGTTTTTGTATTTTGAGGCAAATTATTGTCAAAAACAACGATGCAGGCCAGCGTCTTGACAAGTTTTTAACCAAAGCTTTTGGAAATATGCCAAAATCGTTGATGTATAAAGCCATAAGAACTAAAAAAATTAAAATAAACAGAGGCCGCGCTGACATTGCCTACAAGCTGTGCGAAGGCGACGTGATTGACATTTATCTTAACGACGACTTGCTTACCCCTGCTAAAAGCAGATATGAATTTTCATCTGCACCTGATAAGGTTGATATTGTTTATGAAGATGACAACATCATGCTTTTAAACAAGCCTGAGGGGTTGGCAGTGCATCCTGACAACAACGAGTACAGAGATACTCTGATTTGGCGTGTGCAGCATTATCTTTTCAACAAGGGTGAATATATACCCGACAACGAAAATTCCTTTAAGCCCGCTTTGGCAAACAGAATTGACCGAAACACCTGTGGTATCGTAATTGCCGCAAAAAATGCAGAGGCGTTACGTATACTTAATGATAAAATTAAGTCCCGTGAGCTTGATAAGTTTTATCTTTGCGTTGTTCACGGCAAAATGAAAAGGAAGTCGGAGCTTTTAGAGGGTTATCTTGAAAAGAATGAAGACAAAAATCAGGTTTATATTTCGGGCAAAAAGACCGATGCAAACAGGCTCATAAGAACAAAATACACTGTGCTTGATTATAAAAACGATTTGTCACTGCTTGAAATTGAACTGCTTACAGGCAGAACTCATCAAATCAGGGCGCATCTTGCTTCTATCGGTCACTCGTTGCTTGGTGACGGCAAATACGGCGTTAACAAAGAGGACCGCAAAAAAGGTTTTGTTCATCAGGCATTGTGCTCATACCGACTGCGCTTTTCTTTTAAAAGTGACGCCGGACTGCTTAATTACCTTAACGGAAAAGAGTTTAGCATAAAATCCGTTTGGTTTGCAAAAGAATTATTTGATTATTATATTTAAAAAAAACTGCAGTGCACAGCACTGCAGTTTTTTAATCAATCCATGCCGACTCATTTTCGTGTTTTTTTGGTCTGCCCATAAGATTTTTGATTGCATCCTTTGGCGGAGTACCGCCGTAAAGAATACTATAACACTGATTTGAAATAGGCATTTCAACATCGTACTTTTCACAAAGTCGGGCAATAACGGCGGTGGCGTGATAACCTTCAACAGTCATTCCGATTTGCTTTAGTGCCTCGTCAGCAGGCATACCTTGACCGATTAAAATGCCAAAACGACGGTTGCGGCTATGCATAGACATACAGGTTACAATCAAGTCACCCATTCCCGTAAGGCCTGCAAAGGTATCTGCCTTTGCGCCTATTTTAACTCCAAGTCGGGCAATTTCAGTAAGTCCGCGAGTCATAAGCGCCGCTTTGGTATTGTCACCTAAAGCAAGTCCGTCACAAATTCCACAGCAAAGTGCGATAACGTTTTTAAGGGCACCGCCAATTTCAACGCCAACAACGTCGTCGTGAATATAAACACGCAAAACCGGGCTGCTAAGCTCATCCTGCACGTATTGTGCAATCACCTTGTCACTGCAAGCGGCAACAAGAGAGGTTGGCACACCCAAAGCAACCTCTTCTGCGTGAGAAGGACCCGACAAAATCACCACGGGATTTTTTGGCAGTTCATCGGCAATAACGTCTGAAAGAAGTGTAAGAGTTTCGGTTTCGAAGCCTTTTGCTACGTTAACAACAACGGTTTTTTCAGTTATAACCGACTTTAGACTTTCTGCAACGCTTCGCACTGCAAAGGATGGCACCGCTATAACAACAATATCACTTGTAGCGGCAGAGTTTATATCACCGTCAATAATAATGCTGTCGTGAAGTTTTATGCCTTTTAAAAGCTTTTCGTTGCCTCTGTTAGTTTTTAAATGCTCCACCTCTGATTCAAAGGCAGACCACAGTGTTACGTTATGGTCGTTAAATGCAAACGAGTTGGCAAGTGCCATACCCCATCCGCCTGCACCTAATACTGTTATTTTTGCCATAATTTCTTCCTTATTTCTTACTATTAAAGCTGATAGATTTTTCCTCGCCCTTTAAAAGACGGGCAATATTCTCTTTATGACGGATAATTACAAGTCCGCCAATTATAAGTCCCCACAGGTTAATGTAAAGACGGGGTAAAAGGGTTAATCCGTCTGATACAAAGAAGGTTGCTAAAATAAACTGAATTGCGCCCAAAATTGAGCCGAGAGAGACCGTTTTTGTAAGCACAACAACTACTACAAACACAAGCAACACTGACAGTGCTACCTGCCAATCAAGACAAAGCAAAACGCCCAAGGAGCCTGCAACCGCTTTGCCCCCCTTAAATTTGAAAAGCACCGGAAATGAATGGCCGATAAGCGCCGCAAATCCGCAATAATAAAGCACAGTCTGAGGTTCCAAAACAAAGCTAAGTTCAAGACCTTGGGATGCGGGAATTATAATCAGATACTTGCAAAGAATCAGCGCCAAAAAGCACTTAACTGCATCGCAAACAAAGGTTATAAGACCTGCCTTAAGACCCAATACACGAAGCATATTGGTAGCACCTGCGTTACCGCTTCCGTGATTGCGAATATCATCGTGTGCGGTAAGCTTAGATATAATTACACCAAACATTATTCCGCCTGCAAAGTAGCAAATTACCACTGATAAGAGACATAACAAAACATAATTAAGCATTATTTGCCCTCCCCGCGCTCACGGATTATAAATCGCACCGGTGTGCCCTCCAATCCGAACGTTGACCTGATTTGATTTTCAATGTAGCGCTGATAAGAATAATGAAACAAGTCCGCCCTGTTGCAAAAACAAACAAACGTTGGCGGCTTAGTAGAGGGTTGAGTAATATAATAAATTCTTAGTCTGCGGCCTTTGTCTGTTGGGGGTTGAACCCGTGCAGTTGCATCGGCAAGCAGGTCGTTAAGCATACCCGTTGTGATGCGCATTGTATTTTGGGCGTGAACATATTTAATAAGTTCAAACAATCGGTCAAGACGCTGACCTGTTTTTGCTGAAATAAAGATAATGGGTGCATAACTCATAAATGCAAAGTCATTCATCAACTTTTTACGGTATGAATCCATTGTGTGACCGTCTTTTTCAACGGCATCCCATTTATTAACGGCAATTATACATCCGCAGCCTGCTTCAAGAGCAAGACCTGCAACCTTTGAATCCTGCTCGGTAAAGCCCTCCACTGCATCAATCATAATTACACACACGTCGGCGCGCTCTACCGCCATTTTAGCTCGCAGATTTGAAAAATGCTCAATAGCATCGGTAACACGGCTTTTTCTGCGCAAGCCTGCAGTATCAATAAAATTAAATTTACCGAATTCGTTATCAACAATAGTATCAATGGCATCACGGGTGGTGCCTGCAATGTCGCTGACAATTACTCGGGTTTCACCTGAAATAGCGTTAATAAGTGATGATTTGCCCACGTTAGGCTTGCCAATAACGGCAACGGCAATGCGGTCATCCTCTTCTTCACTGTCAAACTGAGAAATATTATCAAAAACTGCATCAAGCAAGTCGCCTGTGCCACTGCCGTGAACAGATGACACGGCAATGGGGTCACCCAATCCTAAATTATAAAACTCGTAAAATTCAGGGGGAACTTCACCGATTTTATCGCACTTATTTACGCAAAGAACGATGGGTTTGCCGCTTTTTTGAAGCATAGCGGCAACCTCTTGGTCGGTGGCAACAACACCGCTTTTTAAATCGGTAACAAGAATTATTACCGAAGCAGTTTCAATAGCCATTTCTGCCTGACGGCGCATCTGACTGAGTATAATATCGTCACTTTCGGGCTCGATACCGCCTGTATCAACAAGCATAACAGTCTTGTCACGCCACTCGCAATCACCGTAAATTCGGTCACGGGTTACGCCCGGTGTATCATCAACAATAGACAAACGACGGCCAATAAGCTTATTAAAAAGGGTGGATTTACCCACGTTTGGTCTGCCGACTATTGCAACAATAGGTTTAGACATAAGCTTTTTCCTTTCACAAATTTTAAATCAGTATATCCTGCCATTGTTAACTATACGTCAAGAATAGCATTGAGCAGTTCAAATCCGTCGTTTGAGACCTGCACAACCTTTACGCCAAGTGCATTTTCTATATCTTCCCACGAGTAGTCGTCAAGGGTAACGTCCCCTTCACTTCTGAACATTGCAGAGGGAAGCAAAAGTCGGTCACCAAGCTTTTTGCCCTTTAACTGATTTATAAGGTCGGTTGCGGTCAAAAGACCTGCAACTGTTATTTCGTGCCCAAAGTAATCATTGACAATAGGCACCACATTACATTCAATATTATGCCATTTTTCTTGCACCTTGTCAACAAGTTGAGTCAAAAGCGGTGCCGCCGCCACACCTGTTGCGATGGTACAGTTAGATTTATAATCTGCGCCCTCTGTCATTTCAAGTGCAGCGTTAAATTCATCTTCAAGCAAGGCGCACAAGCCGACTCCGTTGTCAAGTTGGTCATAGTCGCCGTAATACTCACTTTTTGGCAAAGATTTACCCGACTTGATATAAAACTCATCAGAGGCAAAAACTATTCTTTCGCCATATTTTGCGATACACTCGTCACCCATTTTTTCAATAATTTCAAGTGTGTTTGTTGCGGTGTCTTTGTTATAACCCACAAGATTTGCCAAGCCATCACGAAATTTTGTAAGCCCGACGGGTACACAAGCGACGCTTGTAACTGCAGGGTAAAGGGCAGTTAAATCGGCAATGCTGCGTTTAAGTTCGTCACCGTCATTTATGCCGGGGCAAAGAACAAGCTGACAATTGATTTTTACCCCTGCATCTGCCAATCGATACAAAATTTTGAGGCTATCCCCTGCCCATTTATTCTTCATCATTTGAACGCGCAGTTCAGGATTGGTGGTGTGTACCGAAATGTTAATGGGACTGATGTGCATTTTGATAATGCGGTCAACCTCGTGCTCGGTTATGTTGGTAAGGGTAATATAATTGCCAAACAAAAAGGACATTCGGGAGTCGTCATCCTTAAAATAAAGGGTTTCACGCATACCCTTGGGCATTTGGTCAATAAAACAAAAGATGCACTTGTTTTTGCAGCTGCGCTGTTTATCCATAAGGTAGGTGTTGAATTCAAGACCGATTTCGTCCTCTTCCTTTTTTCGAATAACACGCTTTTTCATCTTGCCGTCACGCTCAAAAGTTAGCACAAGAAGCTTATCCCTTATAAAAAAGCGGTAGTCAAGCACGTCCTCAATGGAGTTGCCGTTGATTGAATATAAAATATCCCCTGATTTTATGCGTTTTTTGTCGGCATAAGAACCTTTTACAACATTGGAAATAATAACTGACATTCGGCAACCTCCTTTAGCCTTTAAATAAACAAATATCCCCACTAATAGTGGGGATACGTACATCTAAAACAATTAAGCCTTATCTGCAACTACCTGTCTGCCATTGTAGTAACCGCAGTTGGTGCAGAGTCTGTGCGGACGCTTGTATTCGCCGCACTGTGGGCATCTTACGAGCTCGGGAGCTTCCATCTTCCATACATTAGAGCGTCTGGTGTTCTTTCTGGCTTTAGATGTTTTCCTCTTTGGTACTGCCATCTTAAGCGCCTCCTTTATAAAATGGTAATTTTTTAATTAAAGAAATTTTGACAACGCAGCTGCAAACGGATTATCATCGCCGCCCGAACAGTTGCACTGTGCTTTGTTCAAATTTGCACCGCAGTTGCTGCACAAGCCTTTGCAATCGGGTTTGCACAAGTGCTTGGTTGGTAGCGAAAGCAACACGTCGGTACGTACAAGCGACTCAACATCTAACACAAAGTTGTCGACTACAATATAATCGTCACGCTCTTCATTACTCATAGAGGTGACCAACGTGTAGCACATTTCAACCTTGTTTTGCTTAATGCAATCGGTACCGCATCTGTCACAAGGGGCGTCGTAATCGTAGCTTGCGGTGCCTTCAAAGGAGACTGCACCTGCGCGATTATAAACACCGCCGACAAACTTGACCGAAGATGACAAAGGATAGTATCCGCTAACCTCTGTGTCGCTGAAATCAAATGAAAGGTCAATATTCTGGCTAGCGCCGTCAGTTATAAAAATTGAACGTAGCTCTAAAACCACAGAATACACCCCATTCCGAACAAAGTTAATTATATAATTTCAGTTATATTTTGTCAAGTAGTTTTTGCAAAATATAACTTTTAAACAGAAAAAAATGCCCGACTGAAGTAAAAGTCGGGCATTTTGTATGCATTACTTAGATTTTCTTAGCAAATTCAAATGCCTTTGCAGGAATATCACCCTCGTCACAAGAAACTGTGAAGGTGATGTTTGCTGCAGAATGACCGCACATACCTGCCAACTTTTCAATGAAATCTGCAAACTCGTTATAATCACGACCGCCGATGCGAAGAGTTGCATCAACAAAAATGTCTGTTAAATCGTAGTTGCCTGCACACATACCGGCAATGAAGCCATAAAGAGCTTCGTAACCGACTATACCGTACTCCTCTGAATTAACAAGTCTTGCACGGTGAGTAAGGTCATAAGTAAGCTTCAAACCCTTTTCGATGCAAACAACGTTACCCTTTGATGCATCTACAGCGGCGTTGACTAACTCAACAAGCCTCTTTGTTTTGCCTGAACCTTTGTTGCCAATAATTAAAGAAATCATAAAACCAAACTCCTTTTGTATATTTTCACATACTTAAAAGTATGCAGTTGCCATTATTTACCCAGTCTTGCCTCAAGCTCTGCCTTTTGTGCTTCGTAGCCTTTCTTGCCGAGCAGTGCAAACATATTCTTCTTATAGCTTTCAACACCGGGCTGATTGAAGGGATTTACACCAAGAACGTAGCCCGAAATTGCACAAGCCTTTTCGAAGAAGTAGATAAGCTCGCCCAAGTTATAGGCGTCAGGCTTTTCTACGTTGATTACGAAATTAGGCACGCCGCCATCGGTATGAGCAAGCACAGTACCCTCGAAAGCACGCTGATTAACAAACGACATATCCTTGCCTGCAAGGAAGTTAAGACCGTCGCCGTCATCCTCTGCCATAGGAATAGTTACGTCCTTATCGGTCTGGTTGAAGGTTACAACCGTTTCAAACATTGTACGGGCGCCCTCTTGAATAAACTGACCGAGAGAGTGCAGGTCGGTGGAAAAGATAACAGAGCTTGGATAAATACCCTTGTTATCTTTGCCCTCGCTTTCGCCAAAGAGCTGCTTAAACCACTCGTTCATCATAGTGAAGCGTGGCTCGTAGCTTACCAGCATTTCCATAGATTTGCCCTTGCGGTAAAGAATGTTGCGAAGCGCAGCATACTTGTAGCAATCGTTTGCCTCAATATCGCAAACGCTGTATTTTTCTCTGGCTGCGGCGGCACCTGCCATAAGTGCATCAATATCGGCACCTGAAACGGCAATGGGAAGCAAGCCAACTGCAGTAAGCACAGAGAAACGGCCACCAACGTCATCAGGCACAACGAAGGATTCGTAACCCTCTGCATCGGCAAGCTCTTTAAGAGTGCCGCGTGCCTTGTCGGTTGTGCAGTAGATTCTGCCCTTTGCGCCCTCTTTGCCATACTGCTTTTCAAGCATATCGCGGAAAATACGGAATGCAATTGCAGGCTCGGTAGTGGTGCCTGACTTTGAAATTACGTTAACCGATACACGCTTGCCCTCGCAAAGAGAGATAACGTCTTTAAGAGCAGCACCGCTGATAGAGTTGCCGATAAAGTAGATATCAGGTGTATCTTTCTTAAGATTGTTGTAGTAAGGTGAGGTTAAAAACTCGATTGCGGCACGAGCGCCAAGATATGAGCCGCCGATACCGATAACGATAAGCACGTCGGTATCAGAAATAATCTTTTGAGCAGCCGCCTTGATACGAGCAAATTCCTCTTTATCATAATTAACAGGCAAATCAACCCAACCGATAAAATCATTTCCCAAGCCTGTGCCACTGTGAAGTTGGTCGTGAGCAAGCTTAACCTGGCCAGAAATACCTGTTAACTCGTCAGCGCCGATAAAATCGGCAGCGTATTTGTCAATAAATTTGATTGCCATTTGGATATTACCTCCGAGAAAGTTATCTTTTTCATATATATTGTACTATAAACTATACGTTTTTGCAATACAAATTTGTATATTTATAGTAAAAAACAACTAATTTTCTTATTATAGGCGCTTTTTAAGTCTTAGTTTTTTCTTTCGTTCCTTTTTTGCCTTAACGTTTGCCATAACAGTCATAACTATAAACGCAACTACCAGAGCAACAAAAAGAACAATAACAAAGGGGTTGCCGATAAATCCGCTAATCCACCGCCACAAAAGAAGCGCGGCGCTTCCCTCTACCTCCTGTCCTGCAAGAAGGGTGATTTTACCAAGAGGCTCACTATCCTCGTCTGTGGGATTGGTGAAATAAATCTCAGCTGTTCCAAGCTTTTCGTTTTTCTTTATTGGGGCATCAAAAACCTTTTCGTCAAGCTTAACTACATATTCAATAGTAGACAAATCAGCATCCTTTGGCAACAAGGCAACTACCGACTCCCCTGCTACAAGGGTTATATTATCAACTTCCCAAGACAAATCCACCTTTGCGGAAACAGAGACCTGCTCACCTTTTGAAACAACTGTTTTGTATTCAAAATTGCCGAATGCCCATTTGTAAAGGCTTATTGAGTCACTAAAATCAATTCTCTTTTCTGCGTTGGGGTCGCATCCTGCAAGAATACAAACATAGCGCTTGCCGTCCCTTTCGGCAGTAGATGCGATGCAAAGTCCCGATTTTTCAGAATTACCTGTTTTACCTGCAATAGCATATTTGTAATAATAATTGGTAGTACGGTCAATCAGACGGGTGGTTGTGCTGAGCAGACGGGTGCCGCTTTTATTGGTTTGGGGCACGGTATATCGGGTTTGAGACAAAATTTCTGCCACAGAATCAATATTCATTGCCGCAGAATAAAGCTTGAACAAATCCCTTGCGGTAGTGTACTGTTTTTCGTCAAAAAGTCCAATTGGGGTATTGAAACTGCTGTCTTTCATACCCAATTTTTTTGCCTTTTCGTTCATAAGCTTAACGAAGCCCTTTGTACTGCCGCCAACATGCTCTGCCAATACAAGCGCCGCATCATTTTGGGATGCAATAAGCATACATCTCATAAGGTCGCCAACAGTAATTTGCTCGCCGTCTTTAAGATTGGCAACTATTGCGCCTGTGCCAAGCAGACGGTTAACCACTTCGCCTTTAACGGTAACCACATCGTCAAGCTTTGCCTTGTCGCACACAATAATTGCATTCATAAGATAGTTGAGTGAGGCAGTATAAATGCGGTCGTTTGAGTTTTTGCTGTAAATGATTTCGTCAGTATCAATATTAACAAGCAAGGCGTTTTTTGCGCTTACTTCAAAGGTTGGTGTATATGCAGATGCAAAGAGGGTTGATGCCAATAAAACTAACGTTATTATAGAAACGCAGAGCGAAAGTGCGAACTTTTTCATTAAAATCTCTCCAATTTATATTGTAAAAATTCCTTTATAATGTTATTATAACAGATAAGAAGAAATATTGAAAGAGATATTTCCTTAATTTTTTAAATTTTCAGAGGTATTTTTATGGTATACATTACGGGCGATATGCACGGCGATGAAGACAGACTGTATGACCGAGCACTGCGCAAACTTAAATCAGGTGATACTCTTATAATCTGCGGTGATTTCGGCTTTTTATGGGACGGTTCATCTAAAGAAATCAAAATTCTTGAAGAGCTTGGAAGCAGAAAGTACAATGTCTGTTTTCTTGACGGCACCCACGAAAATTTTGACAAGCTTTACAGTTGCCGCGAAACCGTTTGGAAAGGCGGCAGAGTGCACCGTATAACAGGCAATCTGTTCCATATGTGCCGCGGTCAGATATTTAATATTGAAGGTGTAAAATACTTTACCTTTGGCGGTGGCGAAAGCTACGACAAAGAAATGCGCACCGAGCGCCGAACTTGGTGGAGAGAAGAGTTGCCCTCCCCCGCTGAGATGGAAGAGGGGGTTGAAAACCTTGAAGAAAACAACGGCGAGGTTGATATTATTCTCACCCACGAGCCACCCTCACTGATTAAAAGCTCTATGCTTATGCGAATGGGACTTGGCGACCGAATTAACAAGCTTAACGGCTATCTTGAAGAAATTAACCGTACCTTTAATTTTAAGCGTTGGTACTTCGGCTATATGCACGAGGACAAGGTTATCACTCCCGGACACATTGCCGTGTTTAAAGAACTGTGGCCCGTCATTCCCGAAGAATTATAAAAAGGAAAAAGCCTATGCAAACAACAAGGTTTGCATAGGCTTTAATTTTAATTAAACAATAACTCTTACCTTGATTACGCCGTCGATAGCAAGAATTGATGCGGCGGCATCCTTACCAACAAGCTCATCAACGTCAAGAATGGTATAAGCATACTCTTTCTTGGAGTCGTTTGCCATCTTTTCAATGTTAAGACCGAGAGCAGAAACGGCACCTGAAATCTGAGTAAGCATATTGGGAATATTCTTGTGGATTACACAGATACGGCAAGCGGTTGTGCGAGGTGCAACAACGCTGGGCAAATTAACAGAGTTTTTGATATTACCGTTTTCAAGGTAATCAACAATCTGATTTGCAGCCATAACTGCACAGTTATCCTCTGATTCCTGAGTAGATGCGCCAAGGTGAGGAATTGCAACAACACCCTCTACACCGATAACCTCGTCACTGGGGAAGTCGGTAACATAGGATGCTACAGTACCCTTGCCGAGTGCTTCAACGATGTCTGCACTGTTAACCAGGTCACCGCGAGAGAAGTTAAGGATTCTAACGCCATTCTTCATCTTTGCGATAGACTGTTCGTTAATCATATTCTTTGTATCGGGAGTAAGAGGCACGTGAACAGTGATGTAGTCGCAATCGGTATAAATCTCGTTAACATCTGAAATGTGCTTTACAGAGTTGTCAAGCTTAAGAGCGGCATCAACTGACAAATAGGGGTCGTAGCCGTATACTTCCATACCTAAAGCGCAAGCGGCGTTGGCTACCAAAATACCGATAGCACCAAGACCGATAACGCCCAACTTTTTGCCCATAATTTCGGGGCCTGCAAATGCGCCCTTGCCCTTTTCAACCATTTTGCCAACCTCGGCACCGTTGCCCTTAAGGGTTTTTGCCCAATCAATAGCGGGCACTACCTTACGGGATGAAAGGAAAAGACCTGCAATAACAAGCTCTTTAACTGCATTGGCGTTGGCACCTGGGGTATTGAAAACAACGATACCTGCCTCGGCACACTTATCAACGGGGATGTTGTTTACGCCTGCGCCTGCACGTGCAATGGCAAGCAATGATTCGGGAAGTTCCATCTCGTGCATAGAAGCAGAGCGAACAAGTATAGCCTCGGGAGCCTCAATCTCGTCACCGCAGGTGTATTTGTCACCCTTAAAGCGAGTAAGACCGCAGGGTGAAATTTTGTTAAGAGTTTTAATATTATACATTATGTATTACCTCAATCAATTTTCTTTTTCGAATTTAGCCATAAATTCAACAAGCTTCTGAACGCCCTCAGTAGGCATAGCGTTGTAGATAGATGCACGCATACCGCCAACTGAACGGTGGCCCTTAAGGTTAACAAAGCCTGCCTCGGTTGCTGCCTTAACAAACTTAGCGTCAAGCTCTTCGTCGCCTGTTACGAAAGGAACGTTCATAAGTGAGCGGTCCTCGGGAACAACGGTACCCTTGAACATTTTGCTGTTGTCAAGGAAGTCATAAAGAAGCTTTGCCTTGGCTTCGTTAATCTTCTTCATTTCTTCAAGGCCGCCAACCTCGTTCTTAATCCACTCAAGAACAAGCTTTGCAACGTAAATGCACCAGCAAGGAGGAGTGTTGAACATTGAGCCGTTTTCAACGTGGGTCTGATAGTTTAGCATGGTGGGGCAAATGTCACTTGCATTGCCAACCAAATCTTCACGAATGATAACGATGGTAAGACCTGCAGGTGCCATATTCTTCTGTGCGCCTGCATAAAGCATACCAAACTTTGAAACGTCGATAGGCTCTGACAAAATGCAGCTTGAAATATCACCGATAAGCGGCACGTCACCGGTTTCGGGAAGGGTGTTCCACTTGGTGCCGTAGATGGTGTTATTTACGCAGATATGGAAATAGTCTGCATCGGGAGTAAAGGTAGCCTTATCAAGCTTGGGTATGTAGCTGAAGGTCTTATCCTTTGAAGAAGCAACAACGTTTGCTTCACCGTAACGGGCAGCCTCTTTTTGAGCCTTGGTTGCCCACTGACCTGTAACAACAAAGTCAGCCTTGCCGTTTTTGGTCATAAGGTTAAGGGGCATCATTGCAAACTGAGTTGATGCGCCACCCTGCAAGAAAAGAACCTTGTAGTTATCGGGAATGTTCATAACCTCGCGGAGCAATGCCTCGCACTCGTCAATAATTGCCTGATAGGTCTTTGAACGGTGTGACATTTCCATAACGGACTGGCCGCTTCCTTTATAATCAAGCATTTCTGCTGCTGCAGTTTTAAGGACTGCCTCGGGCAACATAGAGGGGCCCGCACTAAAATTGTAAACTCTGGACATAATATTACCTCCTAAAAATAATAAAGCCATTATAAAACAACTGCAAAGGCTTTGTCAAGGGGTTTGTTAATTTTTTGTCAATGTTTTTTCGTTTTTATGCGGTTTTTTACAAAAAGTTTGTTAATTTTTTGTCAATATAATCATTTAAGCCTATCCATCTTGAATTTTATGCCTGAAAACAGAGGATTTATTACTGTAATTAGCCTGAACTTATTACTGCGCTGCCTATATATCCTTTTTCGCTTATTATCCCCACCTCTGCCCTGCCTGATTTTGCAAAATCGGTGTTTATTCTGCTTACCGTTGTGCAAACCGTTATTCTTTCTTTATGCCCGAGCTTTAGAGAAGATACGAAATCAAAAGCCGATCCATAGGTAGAAATTAAATTCTTATACAATTTATTTATATTTCCATCCTGCAAATAGACAACTGCCGAATTAGGCATATTTGAATTTATTATTTCAGCTATTATATCTTTTGTTTTACCGTGGTTTTTATCTATGATTACTCCGCTCATCTGACTGTAGGACAGTTCTGCGCCATACTGAGTTTCTACTGTGTTTTTTGCCTCGGCAAAATTGCTTGCAGTGGCAGTATAAATTTCACCACCCTTTCCGCTTTCGGTTATAAGGCTTATCGTACCGTCACTGTTGCAGGCGCCAATCACCACGTACACGCTGTTTTCTATCTCTCTTGTGCCATTGCAAGAGCATAAATTCATTATAAGGCAAAGCGACATTGCGACAGGAATAATTTTTTTAATTTTAAGCATATCGGGGATTAACAGAAGCACCAAAAAGCCAAAGATGACCGACACCGTTTGCACCGCCGCGTAAAAGATTTCAAAATTGATTGATAAAAATGCAACGGCTAACAACACAGTCATTACTGCACCAAATATAATCATTGATGGCTTTTGCTTAACCTTTTGCTTCTCGGTACTACCCACCATAGCAGATACAAGCACTATTGCTGCAGTTGCAGTTAGGATATATACGGCGTCGGCAAGTCCTTCAAGGCGCTGAAAAAATTTGCCGAATGACACGTTTTTTGAGATTTCTGCTATTACCGATTGATAGTGAGAGGCTGTTACTCCAAAAGCAAGGCTTCCCAAAAAAGCGGAGGCAATTATTCCAAGCGTACAGGCAGAAAGAGTGATTATGCTTGTCTTTTTTTGCTTTTCGTCCACGAACAGTAAGGGTAAAGCAAGAGCAAACAATATAGAAAAAGCATTGATGCTTCCAAGAACTACACCCTTTATTCCGTTATTAAATACAGGTGCTATATTTGAAATTCTATACTCCCCTATCCCAAGCAGACAACAAAGGATAAACACTACGCTAACCGCAACAAAAGAAAAAGCGGTAAATATGGTTGCACCCCGAAGCTTGACTCCAAAAGCCAAAAGGCTTAATGCAAAAAGCAAAACAAGAAGGGCAATTATTATTCCTTTGGTTTGAAAAAGTGCCATACTCGTCGCAAGCCGCGATACCACAATAAGCAAATATACCGAGCATATAGCCATTGTTACAAAGCCTGTTTTGACTCGTAACAGCAGAGGTGTCAACAATACCACTGCCACGCCTGCGATTAGAAAACAAATAAAAGCACTGTTGCCTGCAAGGTTATACACACTTTTCATTGCGCCTGAAAAAACTATTTCACCGAAAATGCACACATACATCGACAGGATGGCACCAAAATCAGTTATTCTTTTATTCATCAAACTCCCACTTTCTTGATATTTTGGGTTGTTGACGCGGTCTTATTTTGCCGATCACGTTGGCCCTTTTTTGTTGCTTCCACAAAGGCATTTGCACAAAGGCGTTACTGTTAACCGTTTTAAATGAAAAAGGCGCCTCTATAAAAGGCAGTCCCAAAGAGCGCTGCAAGGATAGTAGCAATACTATTGCAGCGCATCCAAAAAAGACTCCGTAAAGGCCAAGAGTGCCGCCAAGGATAATTAACGCCACCTTGCAAACGGTTACGGCAAAGTTTATGTCGTAATCGGGCAGCACTGAATTTGCAAGACCCGATACCGCAACGATAATCAGGGTTACAGGGCTGACTATATTGGCATCTATTGCGGCAGAGCCCAGTATCAGTCCGCCCACAACCCCTATAGCGCCCCCCACTGCAGAGGGAGTGCGCACCCCTGCCTCCCGCACCAATTCAAAAAAGAGTTCCATTACAAGCAGTTCCATAAGGGACGAAAAAGGTATTGATGCGCGAGACTGCGCTATCAAAAGTAATAGATGCGGCGGCAACATTTCGTGGTGAAAGTTAATAACCGCAATATAAACTGCCGACAGAAGCAGTGCCAACACAAAAGCAAAACTGCGAATAAGTCGGGAAAAGGTGCCGCTTTGCCACCGTTGTTGGTTGCCCTCGGGGGAATCTAAAAATTCCGACAGAGTAACAGGCATAACAAGAACAAAGGGTGAATTGTCACATATAACAACTACCCTACCCGCATTAAGATACTGCGCCGCCCTTTCAGGTCTTTCGGTTGACAGAACGGATGGAAAAACCGACCAACGCGAATCCCCTATCATTTGTTCAAGCATTCCGCTTCCCGATACGTAATCCGCCTTGATGGATTTTAAGCGTTTTTTTACCCTTTCAACAAGCTTCATATCGGTAAGCCCTGCAATATACATTACACCGCAAATATCGTTGCTGATTTCACCCACGGTTATCATTTCGGTTATCAGGTCGGGAGTCCGTACTCCTCGTCGCACAAGAGATATGTTGCTTCGTATACTTTCACTGAAAGCTTCTTGGGAGCCTTTTATGGAATTTTCGGTTAAAGGAGTAGATATTGACCGTCGCGGAAATCCTTTTGTTTCACACACTCCGCTAAACTCCGAACCGTCAACAAAGATGGCAGTGTCACCAAGCAAAATTCTTGACACCACCGTCTGCATATCAGTAACCTTTGTGCAATCGTTAAATTCCACAGTGTTAAACAAATCGATGGGACTTTGGTTGCAAGACATTAGCGGTCGCACTATAAAATCATTAACCGCGACAGTGTTAGTCATTCCGTCAATATACACCACCACGCAATTTTCACCGCTATCTGATTTAAAAGAACGGATCACAATATCCTTGTTGGTTGGAAAATGAAAAATTTCTTTGATATTTTTCATATTATCAAGGGCTTTTATCGATATATATTTTGCGGTTTTTGACATATATTTAACTCCCTGCTTAAAATTTTAAAAAAAGACTTGATTTTTTCTTTTGCGTCTGTTATGATAATACGGTACTTTTGACTACTATTAAGGAGGTGCAGATAATGGCTAAATGTGAAATCTGCAATAAAGAGGTTACATTCGGTATTAAGGTGTCTCACTCACACAGACGTTCAAACAGAACCTGGAAGCCCAATGTAAAGCGTGTTAAGGCTATTGTTGACGGTACTCCGTGCAGAGTTTATGCCTGCACCCGTTGCCTTCGTTCAGGCAAGGTTACCCGCGCTATCTAATCTTTATTGAAAAGCATTCAATTCCCCGATTCGTTCGGGGAATTTTGCTATATGTGAGGTGTTTTTTATGCGGTATGACGGAATTTTGCTTTGTTCCGATTTTGACGGCACTCTTTCATCCGGCGGTAAAATCTCAAAAGAAAACCTTGATGCAATCAGAATGTTTCAGGAAAAAGGTGGTCTGTTCACCCTTGCAACCGGAAGGGCTCCCGATTATATTGCTGAGACCGCTTCTGAACTTACCGTTAACGCGCCCATGATAAGTGTTAACGGCGCTTGTCTTTTTGACTGCGCCAAAAATAAGGAGCTGTACAAGATACCACTTAACGATACGTCGGACTTTTCAAAAAACATTCTTTGTCACAAAAACTGCCTACGTGTAAGAATAGTTCGTCAGGATTACAGTATTGTTTCCGTTGAAAACGGAGACGTTGCTAATCTTGAAAAATATCTTAATGAGCCTTTATTCAAATTAGTATACGTTTTTGACCAAACAGATGCACCTGTTGAAAATCTTAACCGATATAAAGAAAAATTCGGGGACAGGTTTTACTTTTCGCGCAGTTGGGAATATTCCCTTGAGGTGTTGAGTATAAACGCAACCAAGGGCGAGATGCTGAAAAGGCTTAAAAGGACTCTTCCTAACGTTAATCTCACCGTTGGTGTAGGAGATTTTGATAACGACGTACCTTTGGTGAAAGAAGCAGATATAGGCTATGCGGTTGCCAATGGAGTGCAATCGGTTAAAGACGCGGCAGACAGAATAACCGTTTCTTGTAAGGACCACGCTATTGCAAAAATTATTTATGAACTGTGACAGGATGCCGAGGCACCCTGTCACTTTTTATAGCCCAAAGGATACCGACAGCGCTTGATTTATCATACTCATTGAGTAGTCGTCAAGACTGCCCATTTTTTCTTTTAAGCGTTGCTTATCGATTGTTCTGATTTGTTCAAGAAGCACTATTGAATCCTTGGCAAGTCCGCTGTTGTCGGCGTTTACCTGAATATGCGTGGGCAATTTGGTTTTGTCTCTTTGGCTTGTTATTGCTGCGGCAATTACTGTGGGGCTGTATTTGTTGCCCACATCGTTTTGAACAATAAGCACAGGTCTTATTCCGCCTTGCTCTGAGCCCACAACAGGGCTCAAGTCGGCGTAATAAATATCGCCTCGTTTTATTGTCATTAAAATTCACTCTCCGATAAATTATCAATGATGTACACAAGTATTTTTGCCTGAATTTGATGGATTTAAACACCTGTATTCATCATTACATAATATTTAAAAGTGAAGTCTGATGCTATTTTACCAAAACCCTCTATACAGAAAAAACGGCAAGGTTTAGTTAAACCTTGCCGTTTTGTAATCAAAATCGCATATATAATCGTATTTTAAGAAAATAATTTTGCTTATTACTCCATCCTCGCCAAGATATACCTCGAATTCTCCACACCTGTCAGTGCATCGGTATGCCCCATCACTGTACACATCATCAATAAAGTTGTGATTAAGAGCGACGTATAAAAGAGCAGGCAGACTGTGAGACACATACTCTATATCTATTTGCTTTTTAACCTTATACACATCTAAAAAGCATCCGCTTGGCGAAACGGTCAAACCCAAACCCTTACTGCCGTCGCTATGCAAAAAGACGCTGTCGAAGGTTTCACCGCTTCGGGAAAGCTGCAAGGTTTGAGTGGAGCCATTCATTTGTGCCGTTACAACGCAACTTATTCCGTCGGTTATTGGATCGGGATTTTGGGAAGTCTTATTGCATCCTATCAGCATTACCAACGCTAATAAAGCTGTTGCAAATTTTAGCCGCAATCAATCATCCCCGACTGTCAGTTTCGCGAATGCCAAATGCAGATTTTCAAGCATATCGGTAACAGTCATTGAATAGGACGTCATATGCTTTGCAGTTATATCACCGCTAAGGGCATGAATATATACACCTGCTACCGCTCCGTCAAAGGCAAGAGCTCCTTGACAAACAAGACCTGCAATAATGCCTGCAAGCATATCTCCACTGCCTGCAGTTGCCATTCCGTTGTTGCCGTTTTGGTTTACATAAACCCTGCCATCAGGTGAAAACACAAGGGTGTTGGCACCCTTAAGCACCAAGACGACACCGTAATCCGAAGCAAGCTTTTTGCCCAGCCCGATGCGGTCTGACATAAGTTGCTCAACCGTAATTCCGCAAAGACGAGCCATTTCGCCGTAATGAGGTGTAAGCACAATCTCACAATTTGCATTTCGCAATATATCTATATTCTGTGAAAGTGCATTTATTCCATCAGCATCTATAATAACAGGAGTTCGGGCTGATTCAATTATGTTTTCAAGCAAGGCATAGGTTGTGCTTGTGTTGCCTGAGCCGCAACCAACAAGCACACAATCCGCCTTTTTTATATCCTTAAGCACCTGACGGACCGACTGAAGATTAAGATTATCCTCTCCCCTTTGGGTACAGATACTATACACCGGCTCTGCCATTCGAGTTGAGAGTATTTTATAAACCGAGTCAGACACCGACATCCGCACAAGACCTGCGCCGCTTTTCATTGCAGCCTTTGCTGAAAACTCGGCGGCACCGCACATTCCGTAAGAGCCGCAAACAGATTGCAAAGTGCCAAAGGTTCCTTTATGTCCGTCAGCCTCACGGATTGGAATTAAATCTTTAACAAAATCTTCTGTTACGGCGTGAATTGTTGGCTCAATATAAGCATCTTTAGGAATGCCAATATCCACCACTTTAATCTGTCCGCAGTTTTTTATTGCAGGATAAAGGGTATGGCATGGCTTCATTGAAATAAACGTAACAGTCAAATCTGCCTTGATTGTGTTTTCTGTGCATATTGCACCGTCACAATCGGTGCCGCTTGGCAAATCAACACTGACAGTAAAAGCCTTGCTTATATTGGCAAGCTTGGTTAAACGGGCAACGTGAGTGGGTAATGCGCCATGAAAACCGAACCCGTAAATTGCATCAACAATTACATCGCTATTAAGCAACAAATTACTGCAAAGGTCAAAATTATCCACTCCGTCATAAACAGGTATTTCAAGCCCATTTACAAACTGAAAATTCTCTTTAGCGGCATCGCTTTTTGGTATGCCGTCAGTAAGGATGACCGATACCTCTGCCCCATCCTGATACAGACGGCGCGCCGCAACAAATCCGTCACCGCCGTTATTACCGTTGCCGCAAAGGATTATTACCTTTAAACCGTTGCAGTCGAAGCGGTCACGAATTTCTTTTGCAACAGAACTGCCTGCATTTTCCATAAGGCGTTGTTGAGATATGCCAAGTTCCATTGCCTTTTGTTCAACCAAAACAGTTTCGTTTTTGGTGTAAATCAACATTCAAATCACCACCGATTTAAAGAACGTTTATAGTAAGCTGACGAGGAAGACAACGCTTAAGTCCGTTAAGCATTTTTTCGTTAGGCTCAATCACAAGCAAAATCTTGCCGTCCTCTTTTGAGTTGTAAATGAAATAATAAAGATTTTCAGCTTCGCTGTTGGCTGCAAAAATAGTTTTAGCACAGTTGTAATTGCGGTCAGCGTCAAACTTGCCGAATTCCTCAACCTGCTTGCACTCAAAATCTGCAATGCGCTTGCGGTTTTTCATATTTACAATTGTATCAACGTCAAAAAGTCCGTTGGTCAGGCAATATTCAAACTCAACGTTAAACTTACCGCCAACATAATAAGCAAGATAAATTACACCTGCTATTACAAGAACAAAGGGTGCCATCAGTGGCGGATTAAAAAGTCCCACAAGCAAAACTACGCCTGCAAAAAGTCCACAAACGGCAAAAAGCACCATTTTAAGCATAAATTCCGATTTTTTCATATTTCGGGTTACAAGCTGTTCAACAAATACGTCAAAAGTTTCCATATTGCACCAACCTTGATTGTTTTTTATTAAGTATATCACATAATTGTGAATAAAACAATAACGGAGCAAGATTTTATCTTGGCTCCGTTAAGTTTATCTTTTTCCTATATAATTCATCGGATTAACAGAAACGCCGTTTCTGAAAACCTCAAAGTGAAGATGTGTGCCTGTTGATCTGCCTGTTGAACCGACAAGCCCTACTACCTCGCCCCGCTCAACTCGGTCACCAACACTGACGTACAGTTGAGAACAGTGGGCATACAGAGTTCTTATACCATTTCCGTGGTCAATTACAAAATGCAAGCCGTAAGCGTTTCCTGATGCATTGACCGATTCAACCTTTCCATCGTATACGCTTAATATAGGCGTGCCCTTTGACGCCGCAATGTCATATCCCTTATGACCTCTGCCGTCACCCCAGAAAGAACTTACATACTGTCTGTAGCCTGTATCAACCGGCCAACAGAAACCCTTTTTACCCGCGTTAACAACAGCAGTTGCAACCGGCTTATCGGGATATTTTTCTGCAAGCTGTGTATCTGCAACCTCTGTGCGAAGTTTAATGTTGTTAACGTATATCTCTTTATAAGTGGTTATCTGCCAACTTGATTTTGCTACAGTTTCTGAAGCAGGGATACTTTTTTTATCCTGAGTAGTAATTTCGTTAATAAATGCCAATGCAGGTAAAGATGCTTTGATTGAAACAACGTCATTTACATTAAAATCTGGAAGGCTCTCTTCAGAAATACCAAACTTTTGTGCAACAGACTGCTTTGTGTCGCCCTTTACCGCCTGATATTCAACCTTGGTAACGATATAGTCATCAATACGCTCGTCAAGTGGTTTTAGACGGCCCTTCGCGTCAGTAGACAGCACGCATTCACGAATTTCCACCGAATTGTAAAATCGGTTGTTTCCCGCAATTCCGCTAAGAGTGGCAATACCCTCTTCGATTGAAGTAACTTCAGCAAAGGCAATTCCGTTAATTACTACGCAATATGCCTTGTTAACGTCGTTATGGTTTGACACGATGTTATCGGCAAGCTGTGAATCCGAAATAAGCTGTGTGGACGGCACAAAGGTATATACACAGTCAACGTCAGGATTTGAGTATGCACTGTCGTTTTTTACCGAACTTGCATGCAAAAGGTCTACGGCACGCTCAACTGTTTTGCGGTCGGTTACGTATCCGCAGCTTTCACCCTCTACGCTCACTTCAACGGCGTAGGTTAAATCAGTAACAGAAAGCACAGATACAAACACAGAAAGCACAGTTGCAAAAGAAAGGGCAGTGTAAACCCCTCGGCGCAAGTTTATATTGTTTTTAAACAGCAAGACAAAAGCCTTAAAAACTCTTTTAAGGACTAAAATCATACTGTTCACCTCCAAAAATAATTACAAAGTTGTAACAATTACGATGATTATACCGTAAAAGTTACAACTTTGCAACCTTTTTGAGATATTTTGTAACATTTGCCAACTATCAGGTAGTTACCCATTATAGTCTTGTAATAAATGCCCTTATTTCTTATATTCCATATCTGCCACAGTCCATTTTTCTATTTCGGCACAATAACGGGCGGCATCCTTTTTTGCAAATTCAAGGCTATGCTCCCTGTAATTTCCACATTCAACAGCAGTTGTGCCGGGAATTTCGCCCTGATAGTCGCGGACAAAAGCCATACCGTCTTTTATAATCTGAAGGACGGTTTGGTCACTAAGGTCGGTAGTGAGGAAATAAAATCCCGTGCGGCAACCCATGGGACCAAAGTAAATTATATGGTCTGAATATTGACTGTTACGCACATAGGTGGCAAAAAGATGCTCGATGGTATGGATTGAATCGTTGCGAAGCACCTCTTCCCTATTAGGATGACGAAAACGCAAATCGTAGGTAACAACATCTCTGTCAATTCGGGACACATAGATACCGGGAGTCAAAATATCGTGATTTACAAGAAAGCTTTTGATGGTTTTCATTTGATTTTCTCCATTACAATAGTTTTGTCTGCATCAAGCACTTGAACGTTTTCGTGGGTTATAACCACAATGAGCGCATCCTTTGCTTTTTCTTTCAACAGGTCTGCCACAATTTTTACGTTATCGGCATCAAGACCTGCAAAAAGCTCATCAAACAGATAGATATCTGCATTATAATACAAAGCTCTTGCAATAGCAACCCTTTGCCTCATTCCGCCTGACAGTTTGTCGGGTGTTTTTTTTGCATCATCGGGTGTAATACCCATTCTGCCAAGAAGATTCAGTGCTGCTTGCTCGTCCTTTTTGTCAGAAACGCTCATTACATTTTGAAGAGCATTAAGCCAAGGAAGCAGTCGATGCTCCTGAAAAGAATAGGATATTTTATCAGGGATATCGGTTATTGTGCCATTATCCACCGATTGCAGTCCTGCAATCACTCTGAACAAGGTGGTTTTTCCACTGCCCGACTCACCAACCACGGCAATTATTCCCTTGCCGGAAAAATCAAAATTAAAATCCTTAAGTATAGGTTTGCCGTCAAAAGCAACCGAAATATTATTCAGTTTCATTTTGGCCCACCTCCATTGCGAAACGCTTATACGCCAACTTGGACAGCTTCCTGATAATCGCGTCAAAAATCACGCTCATTATAACAACAACGGCAGTCCAGGCAAACATTTCGTTGGTTTGGATGTAATACTTAGTTTCCCAAATCTGATTGCCGATTGAGTGCATTGAGCGGCATATTACCTCGGCGGCAATGCCCGCTTTCCAGCAAAGACCCAATCCTGAGCCGGATGCCGACAGCATATAAGGGAAAATTGAGGGAAAGTAAATCAATCTTATCCTTTTGAACGTAGGCATTTTAAATACCTTTGCCATTTCAAGCAGTCCGCCGTCTATATTTTCAAGGCCTGCAAGAGTGTTGCTCCACACAATAGGAATTACCATAAGCATACTTATAAAAACGGGGACTACGCTATTGCCAATCCACATAAGCGCAAGAATAATAAAAGATGCTACGGGAGTGGCTTTGACAATACTGATTATAGGGGAAATCAAATCTTTAAAAAAAGCAAAACGGTGAGCAACAGCGGCAAGCAAGAAACTTATAACATATCCCAAAGCAAAGCCGCCAAAAACTCTGCCGACCGATGCAAAAAGCGAAAGCCAAAACTCCCCCTCTTGCACTAATTGAGACAAAGTTAATACAACACTTAAAGGAGATACAAAAAGTATCTCCTCGTTTATGAGCATACTAACCCCTTGCCATACAAGAAGCCATATTGCCGTTATTAAAGTGTAGCGTACAGGTTTTTTAGCCAATATAGTAGAAATTGTCATCGGGCAGCTTTCCTCCTACTGATGCGGGATTAGCTGTGTATAACACATTGTAAAAAGCGTTGATTTTATCTTTCATTTCGTTGTCGGTAATGCATACGATATTGCAACGGGGCAATGCCTTAAGTGCAACGGGTGCAGCAGGTACGATGCCAACCTCTGCAATTACCTGAGATGCGGCGGTGTGGTCATCGTTAACCTTTTTAACCGATGCCTCATACTCTTCAAGGAATTTTGCAACGGCTTGAGGCTTTGATTCTGCAAATGCGGTGTTTACAGCGATGCATCCCATAGCAATAATGCTGTCTTTATTTTCGGTATCCTTTACTGCATCTGTCCACAAATCGTTAAGGTCAAAAGCAACCTTAAGCTCTGCATTTTTGGTAAGCAGTGCGGTTACCTTAGGCTCGGGCAAAAGAACTACGTCTGCCTTACCTGATGCGGCAAAGGCAACCAAATCGTCGTGATTTGCATAGGTAAAGTCAAGTTTTACGTCGGTGCCAACCTTAAGTCCGTTTTCGTTAAGAACATAGGTAAGAGCATATTCGGGAGTTGCGCCCTGACCGCTTACGTAAATGGTCTTACCCTTAAGGTCAGAAACGTCTTTGATACTGTCGCCTTTGGTTACAAGATAAAGCACGCCCAAGGTGTTAAGAGCAATAATCTTAACCTTGCCGTTTGACTTGTTGTAAAGGGTTGCGGCAGCATTGGTAGGCAGTGCTGCAATATCTATTTGACCAGAAACAAGCTTTGCAGTAACCTCTTCGGGTCCTGAATACACTGTAAAATCATAATTGTTTTGTGCCTCGCCCTTTTTAGCGGCATCAAGCAAATATGCCATACCCATACCGGTGGGTCCCATAAGAGTGGCAAGCTTTACATCCTCTTTTTTGTCAGGTTCTTTTGACTGAATTGACTGCACAGAAGACGTATCAGTATTAGTATTGGCGCCGCAAGCGGTAAACAAGCCAAGCACCATAACAATAGCAAGAAGCATTGAGATAAGTTTTTTCATTTTAGTTTCCTCCATTAATATTCTTTGATTTTTTTGATGTCAGTAATTATAATACGCTTTGAATTACGCTTAATAACACCGTTTGCCTCCAAACTGTCAAGGGCGCGGTAGAGAGAGGCTCTGCCTATCCCCAAGGATTTTGAAAGACTGGTCATATTAAGGTCAAAGGGTACGTCCTCACCATCAACGTAAGCGGCAATGAAGCGCGCCAGCTTTGTTTCAACGTTAGGTGAAGAATAAGCACTGACAAGTCGGTTTAGATACTGAATTCTGCCCGTCAGAAAACCGATATAATTAACCGCAAAGGGTTTATACTGATTTATGGCGCGAGTTATAACAGATTCAGGCATAAACAAAACAGTGCAATCGGTTTTTGAAGTAATAACCGAAACATAAGGCTTGTCGTTATGGGCAAACACCGCCGCAACTCCAAAGCAGTCACCTTTTGATAAGCATCGCACAATTACGCCGTTATCGTCGCCGTTTTTTGCAACTGCTTTGCCCGAAAGGATTATTCCGACTGCCTGACGGACTTTATCGGCAGAGTAAATTACCTCGCCCGATTTAAACTGTGCCTGTTCGCATTCGCTATCTGAAAGTATAGCCTGCACTTCAGCATCAGTTAATCCGTTAAATAGGGGGAATTTGCTCATAAAGCACCTCCAACTGTCTCATTTGATACAATTATAGCCTATATTTTACAATTTGTCAATAGAAAAACGCCTGCGTTTTTTAATCGCAGGCGTTTTGAAAGATTTAAATTATTTGAGCACTTTCATATAATCAAGAATTGCAAGGATGATGGTTACAAAGATGTAAAGCTCAACCAAAGAACCAACCAGACCGGTAATAATTCCTACAAGTGGAATTTTGCCGATAATACCAAGTACAAATCCGATTACGATACCGATTACCAAGTAAATTACAATGTTAATTACAAGGTCTTTTACACTTTCTTTTTTAGTAAATGCAAAGGGGAAAATTTTCTTTAGAGCATCCATATTTGTTCCTCCGTTTTTTTAATATTTAAATTCTGTGCAACAAATAGCGATTTAAGTTGAACCAGAATTTTTTACTGTTTCTGATAGCATATGCATCGCAAAGCTGATATGCTTTAGCAATATACGCCCTGTCATTGTCGGATAGTTGCTCCTTACTGTAAAGAACTTTATCAAAGCCGATATAAGCATCATATACTGCCTTGTTTCCAATTTTATCAGATATGCGCTTCAAATAATCGTGAACGGTTTCGTCCTTCTCACGACCTACATCCACAAACTTCATAACACGGCTGAGTTCACGCCATATAACAAGTGCAAAGGCACGGTTTTCAAGGGTATACATTCGGGCAATCTGCCGTTTGCGATGATTGATAATTGCCATAGGAATCATAATAAGAGCAGCAATTATTGCCAAACCGCACAGTACAAAGAGAACGTCCTTAAGTGTGATTTTAAATCCGCTTTCGGTTTCAAGCAAGGTACTGTCACCAATAGACGTGCCGTCGTTTATAATGTTGCCGTCGGGAACTGTGGGAGTCGCATTTTCATCCTGTTCAGGTTGGTCCTCGGAGGGCTCATCTTCGGCAGGCTCGTCAGGTTCTTCCTCCTCAGGTGGTTCCTCTTCCTCAGTCTTAATCTTATAATCTGCGGTGTTGATGCCATAAAGAGTGTCAGCATCGTGGGTGGTTGGCTCAAACATAACCCAACCTACACCGTCAAAATAAACCTCAACCCAAGCGTGAGAATAGGAGTTGTCAACCATCAAGCCTTCCCCTGCTTCTGCTAAGGGAGAATATCCCTCAACGTAGCGGGCAGGGATTCCTGCGGCGCGGCACATAACGGCAAGAGATGAAGCAAAGCCTGTGCAGTAGCCGCCGTAATATTCTTCACTTGGCTCATCCGTCATGCTGTCGCCAAAGAGGAATTTATCAACATAATCGGTGCCTGACTCGGTTTCTGTAACACCGGTGCGATAACCGTAGCGCCACAGATACTCCATAAGAGCCCAAACCTTGTCAATTCTTGAGTTAGACTCGCTGTCCTCAACAATTCGGGTAGCAAGATTTTTAACCCTTTCAGGCAGTTTTTCAGGCAAAGCAAGACAATCCTTATATACCCTGTCGGTATACGTTTTTGCACTGTGCTTACTAATCTTTGAAGATAAAGCCTGACCATCCTTATAATTTTCACTTCTTAAATAATCGTAAAGGGCATTTATATCATAATTAAGAGTAGTGAAGGAGTAGGACAGGTTTTTCTTCATATAAAGGTTGGTGTAAAGGTTGTAGTTAATATCTGTCCACAATACACGCTTTGAAGGCTTAGTCATATTGACAAGGTCACTTGTACGGAAAACCGACCTGAAATAATTCTTACTGTCAGCTATTTTAAGGGTAACCTCGTCAACAGTATACTCAATGCCTGCAGCTTTGAAAAACTCAATCTTAGATAAAGAATCAAGTTCTACAACCTTGTTATCTTTATATACATCTGATATTTTTTCTGCATTATTTATAAATATCTTTGATGCTTCGTCATCCTCGTATTTGGTAATTTGAGAATCAGACACCTTCCAGCCTGTGCCTGTATAAGTGTCGTTATAAGTGGCGGCAATATAGATTGGCTTTTTAGACGTAATCTCGAAGATATTGTCAAAATTGAGTCTTAGATTGTCGCCAAGATAGGCATCGGTTGTGCCCACGCCTGTTGATGCAAGTTGGAAATAGCCCTGACCTCTGTTAGAAAAGGCGTTAGGACTTAAATCCTCAACAGAAAAGGTTTGAGAATACTCGTTAGCAAAGGGAAATGCCACAGTAAGAACTATAACCCCCACCGTACATACAAGGCAAGTAGCTAAAACTCCTAAACGCTTAAGACCGAAATCCTGACCGCCCGACGCCGCTTCAAAGCGGTTAAACACACCGTAAATACCCATTATTATAACGGTGTAGGTAAGGACGGCATAGGCACCGAAGGCAAAAATATTGCCGTATAAAAGCTGCAACATAAAGGTTACAAGCGCAACTGCAAGAGAAGGTAAAAAGAGTACCTTTCGGCTAAGTAAAAACGCCGAAAGCAAGCTTAAACCAACTGTAAGGGTGATGGTTATAATACGGGCAATTTGCTCGTTAATTCGTTTATAACCACCCATAAGCTCAAATATGTAGCCCGTTATTGCCGAGAAATTAAACACACCTGCAATACAAAGAATTGCAAAGGTGATTATTCCCATTACAATCAGTGCAAGCGCGCCAAGCAACACATACTTCGACACCTTTTTGAAGCCAAACATCAAATAAAAGCATATTGTTGCAAAGCTGCACATCAAAATTACGGTAAAGGGCTGAATTGAAATAGAAAGGCCGCCGGACACCGCCAAAGCCAAAGAATTTGAATACATCAGACAAAGAATAAGTCTGATTATCCAGTCAACAGTGAAACTGTTGCGTTTCATATCCGGTCACCGCCTTTCTTAAAAAATAATGGGTCCTCTGTGAGATGAGGGTACTGCAACGGTTTTGAAGCCGTCTGCCATAAACTTTTTAACCTCACCTTGCCAAGAGTCTTCCTTTTCGTTTTCACCAATAACACGCATAAGCGTCATTTTATTGCCTGCGTTTACTCCCTCGCGGAAGGTTGTGCGAAGCTTATCGTCTGCACGGTCAGTAACAACCACTATGTTAGAGCCGCAGGTTGTTTCGTCCATAAAGGCACGAAGGGCTTCAGCTATGCCTGTCTCACCGTCAACCTCTACACAAGCAAGCAAATTGTAGAGCGTGGGATAATTCTGCATATCGTCAACGTTGTGCTTTTCAAGAATTTTTGAGGCAGGCATATACACAACTCTGGCAGTTAGCATATCGGCAATGCAGTTGGCAACAACCGACAAACCGCACTCAATAATCTTGTCTTCATTATTTATGCGCACGCTTTGTTTAAGATTGGTTTTGCTTTGAAAATCAAGCAAAACAACAACGCCAACCTCTTTTAACGGCTCGTAGGTTTTTACCATATACTGATTAAGCTTTGAGCTTAATTTCCAATGGATTGTTTTGAGTCGGTCAGTAGGAGTGTAAGGACGAACGTGAGAAATAAGAATATCGTCCTTTTTAAGCGCATTTTTGGTAACAGATTCCTGACCGACAAGACGGTGGTCAATTTCTAATCCTACCAAGGCACTTACACGAGGATAAACAGTGACGCGGCACAAATCCATCTTTTTGTGAAGCGCAAAAAGTCCAAGCATATCAACAACTCGCACCTTTTTTGCACCAACATGATAAATTCCGCGATATGGACAGTCAACGTCAAACTTAACGTTTACAGGTTGTCCAAAGCATGAGCAAAGGATTGAGTCTGCCCGTCTGATGCGGAATTTTGACTTGTACGCACGGTTGATGCGCAAATCGAGATATGCAAATGATATAGCAAAGCGACAGCGCGCACTGAAACTAATACGCACTGTGTCACCTTTGTATAAAGTTTGTCGGTTTGAACTTTGCTTGGCGTCAAGGCTGAGGTAGGCAAAAAGCATAAGCAAAAAGGATATTACAGGAAGAAGCAGAACGGCATAAACCATTATACTTGTAACAAGATTTTGCTGGAAGCTTGCCAACACCCAAACCGCAAACAAAGTGATTAAATAAAATATGCGGTTAGAAATCATTTAAGCACTCTTTTCTAACTTATTTACCTGTAGGAACGGGAACGGACTTGAGTATTTCTGCAACCAAGTCTTCGGCTGTGGTGTTGTTAAAGCGCATCTCTTGACCGAGAACGATACGGTGAGCAACAACGGGACCAACCATCTTTTGAATATCGTCAGGCACAACGTAGTCGCGACCTGCAAGATATGCAGTTGCCTGTGCGGCACGGTAAAGGCTGATTGATGCACGGGGGCTTGCGCCAAGCATTATGCTTGGATGATTACGGGTTGCAGACACGATAGAAACGATGTAGTCGTTAAGAGTGTCGTGAACAAACACCTTTTTAACCTCTTGCTGAATTTTAATAATATCTTCAGCGGTTGCAACTGCCTCAAGATCAAGGAATGGGTCGCGAAGCTGATGCATATTAAGCACTGCTGACTCATCCTCTTTGCCGGGGTAGCCGATAGATATTTTCATAAAGAAACGGTCAAGCTGTGCTTCAGGCAACTGGAAGGTGCCCAAAAACTCGATGGGGTTTTGGGTTGCAAGCACCATAAAGGGCTTTTCCATTTCGTATGTAACGCCGTCAACGGTAACGTGTGCTTCTTCCATTGCTTCAAGCAACGCTGCCTGAGTTTTGGGAGAGGTACGGTTAATTTCGTCTGCAAGCACAAGCTGGCTCATAATAGCGCCTGGCTTGAATTCAAAATCGCCTGTCTTTTGATTGTAGACTGAGAAACCTGTTACGTCAGAGGGCAAAACGTCAGCGGTGAACTGAATTCGTCTGAATGAGCAATCAACAGATTTTGCAATTGCTGCAATAAGACGGGTTTTACCAACACCGGGTACGTCTTCAATCAAAACGTGACCGTTTGAGATAAGTGCAGTAAGCACCATTGTTATTGCGTCGCGCTTGCCCACAATAACCTTTTCAACGTTATCAATAATTCTGTTTAACAAAATAATCCCTGCTTCCATATATAGTTAGGATTATTATACAATACAAAAATACAATTTGCAACATTTTTACTGCCAATTTTAGAGGCATTTATTTGTATAAAATAGACTAAAATCAGCCATCACAAACCCGAAATCAACATAATCAGCATATATATTGATGCAACAATCAAGGTTGGGTTGTAACTTTTAAAGAACAACGACACACCAACCCAGGTGGTAACCGCTATAAAAACGATGTTTATTACAACTTTAAAGGCACTTTTTAGCCATTCTGTTTTAACCCTTTGCAAAAGGCAATCGACTATATCTCCTCCATCGGTGCAAGAGGTAGGCAGCAAATTAAAAATCCCGTTAACAAGCATTGCCGTTTTAAAGGTACTGCTCTTTAAAAACAAAGCGGGCAGCAAATTAAAAAGCGGCCCACCTAATGCAATTATTATTGTTTTTGCGGCAGTTTGTGCCAAAGCATTACTATCTATAACAACTCCGCACGGGCAAAGATATATCTGCTTTGGTTTTTCTTTTAACATAAGCATTGCTGAAAGATGCCCTGCTTCGTGTATTGCCACCGACAAAAGTGAATATGGTACAACTGAATATCGGTCAACTGCCAAAAGCAAGGATACCACCGCCGTAAAAAGAAAGTGGATTTTTACGGTTACACCAAATATTTTAAAGCTCATACCGTTTTAAGCTCGCTTAAAAAATAGTCGGGATTTATTCGCACGTCGTTAATTCTTACCTCAAGATGCAAATGGGGTCCCGTTGACCTGCCTGTGCTTCCCACAAGAGCAATGGTGTCGCCCTGCTTGACGGTATCCCCTGCTTTGACAAGAAGCTTTGAGCAATGGGCATACAGAGTGACAAGTCCGTCTCCGTGGTCAATGGTTACAAAGTTGCCGTAGTCTGAGCTATATTTTGATTTAAGCACCTTGCCAGACAGCACCGCTTTTATTGAAGTACCTGAATTAGCGCTTAAATCAATGCCGCCGTGTATTCCGTAATTACCTGTTACGGGATTTACCCTATAACCAAAGGGTGAACTGACACGGATGGGGTCAAGAGGCATTATCATTTTAAACGCGTTGGTTTTGCTTGTGGACATTTGCCGCACAAGGCCTAAATCAAATATGTATTGCGCGGTATCCGAATCTTCCCGACCAACCTCGTAATCATAAACAAATTCGTCGGTTGTAACCGTTGTTGAGTTGGGAGTGGATTTCTCCTCATCCTTTGGCTTCGGCGTCTCTTTTTCAGGTTTAACGAGAGTTGATGAGGTTTTTTCGTTGAACATTTGAAAAACAGGCACCCTTAATTCTTGATAATACTGCGGAAAAATCATCTTTACAGAAAGCATAACTATGCCAATCACTAAAAAAACCACCGTCTGAAAATATAAAAAAGAAAAAAGGCTTTTTGGAGACTTTGCTTCCCTCTCGGTTGAATTTTGCAAAAAACAACACCTCCCACACTATCTATATGTGAAGAGGTGTTGTATTCATTCTTAAAATCAGTATTTTAATCTGACGGTTGATGAAACGCCTGTATCAATTCGTGATACAGTGTTGAAGTTTTTGCAAATATAGAAATCGCCGCCACCCGCAACACTGTCAAAATCCTTTATAAAGGACAAGGTTGTGTTGTCGTTAAAGCAAACCATTTTTACACTTTCGGCTATTGCTTTTTTAGTGCGATCTTTAAAAACCACCAATCGACTGCCCGTATCAATGGTTTCGGCCAAGATTGCAACTACGTCTGCCTTTCGGTTAACGGAATATCCGCTTATACGGTGAGCAAGCGCTTCACTGCCTGCATAGATTGTTTTGTCACTATCGACGTATATCACCGTGCCGTCTGCAAGGTTATAAAACTCGGTAACTGAGTTGGCAACCGCCTCAGGCTCTTTAAAGCCTTTATCGGTGATTTTGACCTGCATCAAATCACCCTCTTCATCATCCTCAGTGTAATCGATATAATAAACTGCATCAAACTTTTTAGAGAAGGAAATATTATCGTCATTTAAAGCAGTGTAGTTTAATTTTGCAGCATTGCCTTTGACCGCAGCAAAATAGTGAGTATTATTAATAGCCGCAGTAATTGCTTCACTCAAATACATAGTAAAGGTGCGGTTGTTAAGCATATCGTCAGTAAGCTCGCTGAAGGTCAATATTTTTTGACCGGGCTGATACTCTTTATAGACGATGGCTGCGCCTTGAACTACATCGGCAACGTCTTTGTTAACCAATTCCTTTCGCTCACCCGTAAAGACAACCTCGGTACAGTATTCACTGATAACCTTGGCTTTGCCTTTGCTGTAATAAGAAAGTTGTTTTGCATCTGTATCAATCTCAATCGGGAATACGCGACTGCGCAAGGTGTTACGTTTAAGCATCATTGCCATATCAGCAGACATATCGTTGCCCCATGCAACACCCTCGGTGGATTCGCGGTCTTCCTTTTCACAGTCATCGTTAATAAAATCGCCGATTGTAATTTTGTTTAAAACGTCACCTGTGCAATATGCCCAGTTTTCTGCACAATTGTAGGCAACCAAATCCTTAACGTTTTGGGCAACCTTTTCGGTTTTAGTGCCGTCATAACGGTACAGTTCACTGATATCTTTGCCTGTTTCGGTGTTTTTGAGGGTTTTTATATAGAAGAAAGAACTGGTGGGCTCTGCATCAAAATAAGCTTTATCAACATCTTCAACCACCGGAGTTATTGCTTCCTTGCCCGATTTTAAAAGATCAACAATCTGTATATCGTTTGAACGGGTTTTCATAGCAACCTTAGTATCGTTAATCATACCAAAGCTTTCAACGCCGTAGGTTACACGGGTTGACTCGCCCTTATCAATATTGTAAAGGTACAAGTCATAGGTTGAGGAGCCTTTTAAATAAAGTATTGCGTTGCCTCGTTGCACATACTTAAACTCACCGTGCATATTACTGTCCACCAGACTGCCTTGACTTGACACCTCGCCGTCACGGCGTATGTAAAGGTCGTAATTTTTAGTTTTCGTATTGTAATTTTTCATTACGAAAACTTCGTCGTTATAAGGTGAAAAATGCACGCGTTGTGTATTGTTTGACACCTGAAAAGCGTTGCCCTCGTAAGCAAAGTGCTGAGGACGTTTGCCGCTTGTGCCCGTCATATACAGATTGCTTGATTTTACGTATAACACAGGCGTATCAACCACACGGGGCAAAATTCCAAAAGCACTGTCAAGCAGAATGAAGCCAGCCACAAGCAATGCAACCGCAGACACAATAAGACTGCTGAACAAAATCTTGCGACGCGTCTTTTTGGATACTACCATCTTCATTTTTGGAATGGTGTAGCCTAAATTGTATTCGGTATCCCTAAAGGGTACCTCAAGTAAATTATTAGGCGGATAAAAATCATCAACATCCACCGTTTCCTCTTCACTTACGTTAGCAACGGCATTAAAAAACTCCGTCTGCTTAAGGCGCATATCCAATTCGTTGCTTTGAGCGGAAACGGGTGCGGGTTCATTAGGTGTTTCGTCAACTGTTGCAGTAGTTTTAACAGTCTCGACAGGTTTAACGTAGCTGTTTCCTGAGTTGGCTACCGAACCGGGTCGCGCCCACATATCAACCGAACTTACCGAGTCATTTTTACAATTCTCGCACAAAGTCAATCCCTCTGCAATCTCGGCAGAACATTTTTCGCACTTAGCCACACCTTCACCTCCAATATAATCGTTAAGGTTATTACTTATTCTTTTTGATTACGTATTTATACATACACTCGGCAGGAGTAATAAGGTGACTGCCTACCTGGTTTGCTTTGCAAAGGTCAACAAAGCTGTTAACAGTGGTTGCATCGGCGCGGAACATCTCGCCCAAAATAGAATAGGTAATGGTGCTTTGTACCTCGTTATCACCGTCAACATAAAAGTCATCAAGCATATTAACCATCTTTATAAACTGCTTGGTTTCGCCGTTTTTAATGAGATTTGCAAGATGAGGAGCCGCATAGGTAGAAAAGAAGTACTCGGGCAAAAATCCGCTGTACTGTGCTACACAGTCTTTATATGCATCCTTATATGCAGGGAAAAGAGTTAAAAAGCGGTTGGCAAAAGCCTCTGAACCGGGGGTTGTATCTGCCGCTGCCTTTGAGGGCAAAGCAACGTCCTTACGGCGAAGAGCAACTGAACGCTGAATACCAAGCTCGTTATTAAGGCTGTCAAGGAAGTCGCCGCCGACAGAACGGGCGTCACGCTCGTCAGATGCATCATCAAACAAATAGTTTGAAACGTTTACAAACTCTGCCTCGCCACCCTCCAGATTGGCAACGTCAAGTTCAAAAATATGCTTTTCGGCGTTGTGGTTAATTCTGAACGCCTTTTTATCGTTTGAAAAAACGTATTCATCGCCTTGACGGGTGAATTTTTGAGAATCAATAACAGGCTTTAAAGTTTCAATTATAATTTCGTATGCGTTGTTAATCATAGTTGTCCTCCAAAAAATATAACGGCAGTGCTGATTTTAGCCGTAAATATATAATTTCAAGATATTATATCACAAACTTTTTTATTTGTCATCAAAAATATTGTTTTTATTGATTTCTTTTGTTATAATACGATTAAACCGAATTTTTTAGGAGAATCTTGAATGTACGACCTGACTAATATTAACACCTTACACCGTATTTTTGAAAAAAACGGGTTTAATCTAAAAAAGGGGCTTGGGCAAAATTTTATTGTTGACCCCGAAGTTTGTCCTCAAATTGCTCTGCACGCCGACATTGACGGTGAAGGAGTCATTGAAATCGGTCCCGGTGCAGGCGTGCTTACCTGTGAGTTGGCAAAAAGGGCTAAAAAGGTTGTGTGCATAGAGCTTGACACAAAATTAAAGCCCATCCTTGCCGACACCCTTTCCGATTTTGATAACGTTGAGGTTATTTTTGCCGACGTTATGAAGTGTGACCTTAAGGCAATCATAAATCAGCATTTTAAGGGCATGAACGTATCAGTTTGCGCCAATCTGCCCTATTACATCACCTCACCCATTATTATGATGCTGCTTGAAACCTTGCCTGAACTTAAAAGCATCACCGTTATGGTACAAAAAGAGGCGGCAATTCGTCTTTGCGCCGAAATGGGCACAAGAGAATGCGGTGCAGTCACTGCAGCGGTAAGATATTACTCATCACCACAGCAGGTGCTTGACGTGCCGAGAGACTCCTTTTTGCCACCCCCAAAGGTTGACAGCGCGGTTATCAAGTTGACGGTAAACAGTGATAATCAGGGTGTTAACCGCTCACATTTCTTTAAGGTTATCAAGGCCGCCTTTTCAATGCGCCGCAAAACCTTGCTCAACTGCCTGTCGGCTCATTTGGATGGGTGCGACAAAGCAAAGGTGTTAAACGCTCTTGAGCAGTGTGGCATATCCCCTACTGCAAGAGCGGAAGAACTGACTATGGACCAATACATTGCCTTGTGCAAGACTATTTTAGGAGAATAAAATGTATTACAACCCTTATGAAACAAAAGAGGCCAAAAAGCGTCGCATAACGTCCAATATTGCGCTTGTTTTGCTTGGAGTGATGTTGGTTGCAGGTATACTTGCCCTTATTTTCAGGGATAAGAGCAACCCAAAATACGATTTCGAGCATTTTAAGGCAGAGACTATATCTCTTGCCCAAATCAGTGATGGTGAAAATGAGTTTAAGGCTCTTATGGATTACGGCGCAGGCAGTAACAAGCCTGTTTTTAACGACAGTTTTAAAGAGCGATTTCCCATATCCGCCGCCCTGCTTAATATGGATAGCGCGGTTTATACCAGTAACAAGCCTTACGTGAGCATTAAAGGTGGATATTTGGCTTTGGCTCAAAGTGTTGTAAGCAATGCCGTTGACTGCCGTGATTTGACAGTTACTCTTATTAAGCTTGAAAAGTCACAGTCCGACAGCACCCTTACCCTCAGTATGTCTGATATTACCGAGTTTTCGGTCAGATATAATACAAGAGACAATTCATTGCCCTTAATGTATTTGCCAAATGACCAAGGCACCCACATAAATCTTTACAAATTCTCTATGAAGCTTTGTGAGCCTACCTTAACCGAAAGCAGTTACAGACTGACTCTTAACCACGAATTTGAGCCTGAGCGTGCAAAGGCAAGGCTTTATCATCAGATTATTATTGACCCCATCAACAACTCTTATCATCACCCCGAAATAAAGCAACAAGAGGGCTCTACCTTGATTTATATTGAGCCTACCAAATCTGCCACCGATAAAAACGGGGTTAACTGTGCCGAGTATCAGGTTAATATGACCGACAAGACCTTTTATATGCTTGACGGCGTGAATTTTAAATTTGCACTTACCGACACTCAAAACACCACACTTTCATTTGAGTTTAACTAAAACAAAAGAGGTTAAAAATGCGTTCTGACTATTTAAAAGGAATGTATCACGGCTTGCCTATCGGTCTGGGGTACCTTTCGGTATCCTTTGGGTTTGGCATAACCGCCGTTAACGCAGGACTTTCTGTGCTTGAAGCAGTGGGAATATCACTGACCAACCTTACCTCTGCAGGTCAGGTTGCAGGCGTTGCAATTATTGCCGCCGCAGGCACGCTGATTGAAATGATAATCACCCAGCTTGTTATAAATATTCGCTATTCGTTAATGGCTATTTCCCTTTCACAAAAGGTTGACGGCTCGTTTAACACTTTGCAACGATTACTTGTTTCCTTTGGCATAACCGACGAAATCTATGCCGTTGCCATTGCTCAGCCTAACAAAATAAGTGCCACCTATATGAAAGGACTTATTCTTACCCCAATGATTGGTTGGGTGTGCGGCACTTTGCTGGGTGCAGTTGCAGGCAACCTTTTGCCCCAAATGCTGACGGCAACAATGGGTATTATGCTTTACGGTATGTTTATTGCAATTATCCTGCCCCCCGCTAAAAAGCAGCATTCAATTATTCTTGCTATCGGCCTTGCAGTTGCTATAAACACCCTGCTGTATTACTGTCTGCCTATGATTAACAGTGGCTTTGCGGTGGTTATAAGCGCCCTGCTTTCATCAGTGGTTACTGCCCTCTTCTTTCCTGTAAAGGAGGGTGAATGATGAGCGTTATTATCTATATAGCCGTTATGGCAGGTGTTACATATCTTGTAAGAATGTTGCCCTTCACCCTGTTCAGAAAACAAATAAAATCGCAGTTTATCCGCAGTGTGCTTTATTATCTTCCCTACGCGGTGCTTGCGGCAATGACCTTTCCCGGTATTTTTTACTCAACAGGAAACACTGTAACCGCTGCAGTCGGCACTTTGGTAGCCCTTGTGCTTGCATACTTTGATTTGCCGCTTATCGTTGTTGCCATTGCGGCGGCATTATCTGCTTTTGGAGTAGGATTTTTAGTTTAAGAAAAACGCCTGACCGCGATAAACGGTTAGGCGTTTTTGATTAGATTATTAGTATTATTTCTTTTTTGTTAATAAGAGAATTAAGGCTGCTATAACTCCGGAGGGAATAAGAGAAAGAAAAGCCGGTTGATAAAAAACGGTTGTCATAAGTACGCCGAATCCTATACAGAAACACAAGCCAAGAATACCTATCCACAGTTTTTTGCGAACAATACCGGCTGCTAATGACAGGCTTCCGCAAAAGCCACCAATTACAAATCCCCCAATAGCAGCAGTTATCAATTGAAACGAATTCATATCATCACCGCCTATGTGTA
This sequence comes from Clostridia bacterium, assembly GCA_017407645.1. GTDB lineage: Bacteria > Bacillota > Clostridia > Oscillospirales > Acutalibacteraceae > RGIG2206. The sequence goes on from JAFQWE010000015.1 coordinate 53,476, forward strand.
GTATAGCATAAAAGCGGAAATAAATCAATGCGAAGCATTGTATCTCATCAATTCCGCAAGGAATTGCATATCATCAAAACTTTAGTTTTGTATATCATCAACGGTGTAACCGTTGCATATCATCATTGCGAAAGTTTTTTGATACACGCTAAAGCGTGATGATATACAGTCCTAACGGACTGATGAGATACAACACGGCAACGCCGTGTTGATGATATACCATTGCTTTCGCAATGGATAAAAAAATTCCAAGTCCGAAGACTTGGAATTTTTTGGATAGTTTGAACTTAATGACACGAATGAAAGAACTCTGAAAACCGAGAATTTTCTTTAGTTTTAATCTATATACAGTTGTTGATAGATGCCCACAAGTTGCAAAGCCCATTCTTTTTGCATTTCATACTCATAGTCAGCCACAATGGGACCTACTACCGTGCCAGCGCCATAAATTGTTTGCAAGGTTTTAAGATAATTTTCGCACTGCACTTGATTATATTTTTCCCAGTTTGTCTTCATATTTGAAACAAAAGTATGCAAATCTTCTGATGAATAATAATTTTCATTGGGTGTAATAATGCCGTCGTATTCCAATATTTTAATATAATACTCATCAGCAACTTGTTGCCACTTCTGTGTATATTTATCAGCAAGCTCAACCATTCCGACGGTAGTGCTTGATTCAGGCAATTTGGATTCTTCGGCATAAGCACCGTCAATCTCACGAATAAGTTTTTCTGTCAACGACTCCTCAATAGTATTACTCTCTACAACTTGATCAGAAGAAGATGTACTCGTACTTGTATTCGTGTCCTCATTATCAATATTCGCTTTTTGACATCCGGATAATAAAGATACAAACATCAATACCACACAAAAGAAAACGATTATTCTTTTCATATGCTCACCTCGTATATAGTATAGCAGAAAACTAATGTTAAATCAAGGCGTAGCCTTGTATGTTATCCGCAACTTGTTGCGGTATATAATCAATCCGAAAGGAAATACACCTAAGCGTGATGACATAC
>JAFQWE010000016.1 GCA_017407645.1 Clostridia bacterium
AGTTTCGCCTTGGGCGAAGATGGGCAAACTTAACTTCACTTGGTCTTGCAGACCAAACGTCACTGAGAATAAAATGAGCAACTTCACTATTGCACGGCAAAAACTTCACATTAAAACAAGTGATAACCGTTGTTTTGAGCATAGTAATATTACCTTTCTCAAATATAAATATAATGAGTGATATTGTGAGACAGGTCTCACAGTGATATTTTCTTTTTGAAAATCCTCGCCTATGGCGAGATATTCTAAAAAGGAAAGTGATATTAAAACCTTGCGGTTTTAGTGATATTTTATTCTCCCTTAAACTCGCGTAGCGAATAACACTCGGCGGTAGCCGAATATCACTGCGAAGCAATACAACTCGCCTTTGGCGAATAAAACTGAGGCGCACTTCCTTAGGTCGTGCGCCTCTTGAGCCTTATTTTTTTATTACAAACTAACTTCGCCAAGTGTATAAAGATTATCTTCAAACAGTTTTTGATTAAGGGCAATTTTTATGGGTGTATCGTCCTCAAACATACCAAAGCAAAGGTCATATTCACCCTTTGGCACTGATGATAAATCAACGCTATAATTTTGAACGCATTGTTTGTCGGGCAACCAATTTTTATTTTCCGCCTCGCCCTCGTAAACGGTGTAAGATTTATCCTTACCGCGAAGAACTATCTTGGCGGTGTAGCCGTAATAGGCAGGTGCAAATCCGCCGTTTCGCATCCATAATTTAAGGCAGTCCTTATCAAAGTCATAACCGTCAACAAAATACCAATAGCCAAGACGGTTGGCAACATAATTATGGAAATTGGCGTTGTCCTTAAGCCACTCGTCTACATAGCCGTGAAAGCCTGCAAAGGTAGCGTGGGCGCGTTTTAATCCCTCTAACATAGGATATCCGTCTTTAAAATATTCAGGTTTTCCTGTTTGATTATAGTGGCCAAACTCAATATCAACAGGTGCTTTTTTATAAAAAACATCAAAAAGGTCGTGGGTTATAAGAGTATCGTAGCCATAACGCTCAATATAATAGGGCACGCCCAATGAATCGTCACGAACGCCCATTCCCTTATCATATGCGTACTGCGCCATTTTTCTGGCGCCATCCGTATCACCATAAACGGCAACAAGTATGCCGTAATTCATTGTAAGACGTGTTTTGGTAAAATGGCGGGTGTGGATATCAATATGCTTATAATATGTCTCGACAGGATAATGAGTCCATGAGCCGAAAGAGGTGTGTCCTTCACCCCAGGTGCCAATGGTACCGATATCCATACTTTCAATTAAAGGGTGTCCGTCGTAACGCTGTGCAAAAGCAGACACAAACTTATCCAGATATTTAAGAAAAATCGGATCGTCATAGACTGGCTCAAGGTCGCGGTCAGCCTTGATACGCTTTGCACCGTAGTCAAACACCCAGTCAGGCGTTGCAACGAACTCACTGCTTGCCTCATAGGTGCAAAGGCGGAATATAAACTTATATCCAAATGGAGCGTAGGTTTCAAATATTTCATCTATCTTTTCAAATTCAAACTCGCCCTCTTTTGACTCTAAATCAGACCAATCAAAACGCAGATAAAGATATTTTGTGCCGGGAATATCGGCAATATCTATTGGATTTTTGATGCCGTCGCGATAAAACGAGCGATTCAAACCGTTGTCAACATAATGAATATACCACCCTTTGTGCGGGTTGTTAAGCACGGTTATATCATCGCAATAGCCCGTTAAATCAACATAGTTTGAAGTGGGCTTTTGGGGAAAGAATTGGAAATATCCGATAGGCTTTACATCCTTCATTTTAATCCCTCTTTGACAGTTTATTTAAGTATTTAAAGGTCATAGGCCAGACACAGCCTGCAAAGGCGGTCATAAGGAAATAGCGCACTCCGTCGGCAAAATATCCCTCGCCAATAATGGCGTAGAGAGGTTGCTTAAGCCCTGCTTTGATTGCCATAACAAGACCGAATCCAACGGCAAGCTTGATAATCTGCACCCACCACACAGCCTTGGTTTCAAAGTGGGTAAAGCGGTGGTCAACCTCAAACGATAGCCACAGTGCCAATATGCAACCAACCATTGTGTAGGCGGTTTTTATGCCGTGTGCAAGATTTTCCCCATCGGTATCGGCAGGAAAACTAAAGGTATGGACAAACACAAGGTATGCCACTGAAAATAGAGTCATTGATGCAAAAAGTATGCGAAGTCCCATATCGGTTGCAGTTGCCTTTGCGACAATAGGATAAAATCCAAAAACAAGGGTTACCGCCAACAAGGTAGAGATGCCAACGTCGGCAGGAGTGTGTACGCCAAGATACATTCTTGAAATGCCCACAAGCACACATATGGCAATACATCCCACACGCACCCAAATATTATTGTACCAACGGGCAATACCGCCGTAAATTCCTACCGCGGTTTGAGTGTGACCGCTTGGGAAAGAGTAGCCCGTTGCCGCTTCGGTAGCATCACCCACAACAGTTAAACTGTTATCCCTAACCCACGGACGAGGTATGCGGAAAATAAGCTTTAAAAACTGGTTTAACACTGTGCCTGTAAGACCAACCGACAACAGATAATAACCAAGCCTTTTATTGACACACCAAAAAAGCACCATTCCCATTACAATAAAAAAGGTTTCTTCACCCAAACGGGTTATAAGGCTGAAAAATGTATCAAAAAAGGGTGTGCGAATATTTTCAAGGAAATGTAAAAATGCCATAAGTTGCACCTCCGCTTACATTATATACCATCTTTTTTCTTTTCACAAGTCGGTATTTTGTGCATTTTAGGTGTGTTTTTGTGCATTTATCCCCTTTATATAATAAATATGTACAAATGTTGATTTTGCTATTGACTTTGCCGTGATAAAGTGCTAATATATGAAAGTATTTTAATTAAAGTGAGGATTGGCTATGGCTAATATACATTCACAGGCAGTTGACAAGTTGTTTGAGGCCTTTTTGAATCTTGAATCGGTTGAGGAGTGCTATGCTTTTTTTGAGGACATTTGCACTATCAAAGAAATTCAGGATATGTCTCAGCGTTTAGAGGTTGCCATTATGCTTCGCAAGGGGCTTAATTATCAGGATATTTCGGCGCAGACGGGAGTCAGCACCGCCACAATCAGCCGTGTAAGCAAGTGCTTGAATTACGGTAGCGGTGGATATAATGCCGCCATTGACAAACTTGAAAAGGCAGGCAAATAATATGAACACTGTACTTACCAATGAAGAGCAGGTTATATTTAATCTGCGCTCGGTTTATGAAAGCTACGGATATAACCGTTTTAAAATGAGCAAGTTTGAGGAATACGACCTTTACGCCCGTAACAAAGACTTTTTAATATCTGACAGCGTTATTACCTTTAACGATGCTAACGGCAAGCTGTTGGCGCTTAAGCCCGACGTTACCCTGTCAATCATCAAAAACAGTGAGGACGCAAAGGGTATTAAAAAGGTATATTATAACGAAAACGTTTACCGCGTTGCCAAAGGCACCCATTCCTTTAAAGAGATTATGCAGGTGGGTCTTGAATGCATCGGCGATATTGACGGCTACTGCATTGCAGAGGTGCTGCTGCTTGCCGCAAAAAGTCTTAAGAGCATATCCGAAGCATCAGTGCTTGACATATCTCATCTTGGCATTGTTGCAGATATTATTGACCGCGAGGCTATTTCTGCCGACGTTAAAAGCAAGCTTGTTAAATGTATCGGCGAGAAAAACGAGCACGATATCATTAAGCTTTGCGAGGAAGCAGGCATCGGTGACGACTGCTCTGCCGCTCTGTGTACCTTGTGCAACACTTACGGCGCACCTAAGTCGGTGCTTGCAAAGCTTAAATCAATGTCGGCAGTGATAAATCCCTTTATGCTTAGTGAGTTAGAGGCAGTTTGCCTTGCCCTTGAAAACGAGGGACTTGGCGATATGCTTCACATTGACTTTTCGGTTGTGAGTGATATAAACTATTACAACGGAATTGCCTTTAAGGGCTTTGTTGAATCGGTGCCCGATGCAGTGCTTTCGGGCGGTCAGTATGACCGACTGATGCAGAAGATGGGCAGAAAATCAGGTGCTATCGGCTTTGCCGTTTACATTGATTTGTTGCAGAGACTTGAAGTTGCCGACAAAAAATACGACGTTGACACTCTGCTTATTTACAACGAGGGTTGCGATATTGCAAAACTCCTTGAGGCAGTTGCCACCCTTGGCAAAGAGGGGTCTGTGTCGGCTCAAAAGCAAATTCCCGACAAGTTTACATACCGTCGTTTGATAAAGTTTGACGAGGTGACTGAAATTGAAAATGCTTAACGTTGCTCTGCCAAAAGGCAGATTGGGTGAAAAGGTCTATGCCATGTTTGAAAAGGCAGGCTTTGAGTGCCATTCTATAAAAGAGAATAACCGCAAACTTATTTTTGAAAACGAGGCGGTGGGGGTTCGATACTTTTGGGTAAAGCCCTCTGACGTTGCCATTTACGTTGAGCGCGGCGCCGCAGATATTGGTGTGGCAGGCAAGGATATTTTGCTTGAATATGAGCCTGACGTCTATGAGCTGTTTGACCTTGACATCGGCAAGTGCCGTATGGCTGTTGCCGCTAAAAAGGATTTTCGTGACAATCCCAACCATACTTTAAGAGTCGCCACTAAGTTTTCCAACATTGCCCAAAGTTACTATGCTTCAAAAGGCAGAGATATTGATATAATCCACCTTAACGGCTCAATTGAGATTGCTCCCATTCTTGATTTGTCAGACGTTATTGTTGATATTGTAGAAACGGGTACCACCCTTAAGGAAAACGACCTTGAAGTGTTTGAGACTATTGTTCCTATCAGTGCCCGACTGATTGCCAACAAATCGGCATTTAAGTTTAAGGGTGATATTATTGAAAAAATCGTAGGCTCTATGGCCGCGCAAACAGAGGTATCAAAATGATAAAGATTTTAAAATACGGCGAGGTTTCAAATGCCGATATATTTGCCCGTGCAGTGCCTCAAGTAAACGTTGAGGATATTGTTACCGATATTATTGCAAACGTTCGCAAGTCGGGTGACAAGGCTCTTTATGAATACTGTGAAAAGTTCGACAAAGCAAAGCTTACCTCTTTGCAGGTAACAGCAGAGGAAATCGCTCAGGCTCGCGCACAGGTTGACGACAAATTTATTGAGATTTTGGAAAAGGCGGCAGAAAACATCCGCAATTTCCATCAAAAGCAAGTAAGAAACAGTTTTATTATAAATGACAGCGAGGGTGTTGTTATCGGTCAAAAGGTTATTCCCGTTGACCGCGCAGGACTGTACGTGCCAGGTGGCACTGCCGCCTATCCCTCAACTGTGCTGATGGATGCCATTCCCGCCAAAATTGCAGGCGTTAAAGAGGTAGTTATGGTTACTCCCCCATCAAGTGACGGCAAGGTTAACCCCGTTATTCTTGCGGCCGCAAGTGTTGCAGGGGTTGATAAAATCTTTAAAATCGGCGGTGCACAAGCCGTTGCCGCTCTTGCCTACGGTACCGAAAGCGTGCCCAAGGTTGACAAGATTGTTGGCCCCGGAAACGCCTTTGTTGCCGAGGCTAAAAAGCAAGTTTTCGGCGTTGTTTCAATCGATATGATTGCAGGCCCCAGTGAAATTTTGATTGTTGCTGACGGCACCTGTAATCCCCGTCATATTGCCGCCGACCTGCTTAGTCAGGCAGAGCACGACAAAATGGCAAGCGCCGTTCTTGTGACCGACTCGTTAGATTTGGCAAATGCCGTTCAGGCAGAATTAGAGGTGCAAATTCCTCAGCTTCTTCGCAGTGAGATTGCAAGAGAGTCTATTGACCGCAACGGCAAAATCATCGTTGCCGACAATCTTAAGGTTGTTATCGACATTGCCAACGAGATTGCCCCCGAGCACCTTGAACTTTGCGTTGATAATCCCTTTGATTATCTTGACAGCATCCGTCACGCAGGCTCCATCTTTATGGGTAAAAATTGCCCCGAGGCTTTGGGCGACTACTTTGCAGGACCCAATCACACTCTGCCCACAGGTGGCACTGCCAAATTCTCAAGTCCCCTGTCGGTTGACGATTTTGTTAAAAAGACTCAGTACACCTATTATACCGCCGATGCGCTTAAAAAGGTTGCCGATGACGTGGCTTACTTTGCCACAAAAGAGGGACTTACCGCTCACGCAAAAAGCGCGGTTATAAGAACCGAGGATGAATAATAAATGAGTAAGTTTTTCAGTGAAAAGTATGCATCCCTTGTGCCATACACCCCAGGTGAACAACCAAGGGATATGCAGTACATAAAGCTTAACACCAACGAATCCCCCTATCCACCATCTAAAAAAGCGCAGGATTTGGCGAGCGAGGCGGCAAAAAGGTTGCAGCTTTATTCCGACCCCGAATGTACTGCTCTTGTAAATGAGTTGGCAAGCCTTTATAATATAAAGCCCAATCAGATTTTGCTGACAAACGGCTCAGACGAAATTCTGAACTTCGCATTTATGGCTTTTTGCGATAGCAACACCCCCGCTATGTTTGCCGATATTACATATGGCTTTTACAAGGTGTTTGCGCAAATTAACTGCCTGCCCTATGTTGAGGTGCCACTTAATGATGATTTCACCTTGAGCAAGGCAGATTATCTTAACGCAGGCAAAACTATCTTTATCGCAAACCCCAATGCTCCCACAGGCTTGGCACTTAATCTTGATGATATTGAGGAGATTGTTAAAGCCAACCCCAACAACGTGGTTGTTATTGACGAGGCTTACGTGGATTTTGGTGCCCAAAGTGCCATATCCCTTGTGGACAAGTATGATAATCTGCTTGTTACACAGACCTTTTCAAAATCACGCTCTATGGCGGGTGCGAGGCTTGGCTTTGGTATAGGCTGCGAGGCGCTTATAAACGACCTTAAAACCGTTAAATATTCCACCAACCCATACAACGTTAACAGTATGACTATGGCGGCAGGTCTTGGTTGCTTAAAAGACGAGGAGTACACACGTAAAAACTGCAACCAGATTATTGAAACCCGTCAGTATACTGCAAAAGAGCTTAAAAAATTGGGATTTGAAATGACCGATTCTGCCACAAACTTTTTGTTTTGCAAGCACCCCAATATTGACGGTGGTGAGTTGTATTTAAAGCTTAAAGAGGCAGGGGTGCTTGTGCGCCATTTTGATACTGACAAGCTGTGTCAGTACAACCGTATTACCATCGGCACCCGTCAACAGATGGATGCCCTTATCCAAAAAACAAAAACTATTTTGGAGGATAAAAAATGAGAACTGCTACTATTTTAAGAGAAACTGCAGAAACCCAAATCAATCTTGTTATTGACCTTGACGGAGCAGGCACTGCTCAGATTGACAGCGGATGCGGATTTTTAGACCATATGCTTACCCTTTTTGCCAAGCACGGCAGATTTGATATTACACTTACCTGCAAGGGTGACACCTACGTTGATGACCACCACACTGTTGAGGACATCGGTATCAGCTTAGGCAAGGCTTTTAAAGAGGCTCTTGGTAATAAAAAGGGTGTAAACCGCTACGGTAATATGATTTTGCCTATGGACGAGGCACTTATTACGTCTGCCGTTGACCTTTCAGGCAGAGGACTTTTAAACTACGGATTAACCATTCCTACCGAAAAGGTTGGCAGTTTTGATACCGAGCTTGTTGAGGAGTTTTGGCTTGGCTTTGTGAGAAATGCCGAGTGCACCCTGCACATTAAACAGCTTGACGGCACCAATTCTCACCACATTATTGAGGGGGCATTCAAATCGGTTGCCCGCTCACTTAAATCAGCAGTTGAAATTGACCGCGATTTCGCAGACGAAATCCCCTCTACGAAGGGAGTTCTTTAATGGTTGCCATTGTTGATTACGGAGTAGGTAATCTGTTCTCCTTAAAAAGTAGCTTTGCCGCTATCGGTGCCGAAATTGTAGTTACTGACGACGCCAACGTGCTTAAAAGCGCAGACAGAATAATTCTTCCCGGCGTTGGTGCTTTCGGCGATGCGGCAGAGAAGCTTCGCAAGACAGGTCTTGACAAGGTTTTGATAGAGTTAGCAGCCGAAGGCAAGCCTCTTATGGGCATTTGCCTTGGTATGCAACTGCTTTTTGACAAGGGCTACGAATACGGCGAGCACGACGGTCTTGGTCTTATTTCGGGCAACGTTAAGCCTATTGCAGAGGTTATTCCCAACAATCTTAAAATTCCACACATTGGTTGGAATGAACTTGATTTTAAAGAGGACTGTCCCCTTTTCAAATATTTAAACAAGGGTGACTGTGTTTATTTTGTTCATTCTTTCTATGCCGCCGACTGCGACCAATCGGTGATTGCCACTGCGGAATACGGCGCAAAGCTTACCGCTGCCGCAAGGCAAGGCAACGTTTACGGATGTCAGTTTCATCCCGAAAAAAGCGGCAACGTGGGTTTGAATATTTTGCGCGCATTTTGCGAAATTTGAGGTATTTTTATGATAATTTATCCCGCTATTGATTTATATGAAGGCAAAGCAGTCAGGCTTTTTAAGGGTGATTATGCCCAAATGACCGTCTATAGTGAAAACCCCGTAGACGTGGCTATGGACTTTAAAAATGCCGGTGCAACCCATATTCATTTGGTGGATTTAGAGGGTGCAAAATCAGGCACTACTCCCAATCTTGATACCGTTTGCAAGATTAAAGCTGCCGCAGGGCTCTTTTGCGAGGTTGGCGGCGGTATTCGCAGTATGGAGGTTGTTGACCGCTACATCGGTGCAGGGGTTGACAGAGTTATTCTTGGCACTGCCGCAGTAACCAACCCCGAATTTCTGCAAGAAGCCGTTAAAAAACACGGCTCAAAAATAGCCGTTGGCGTTGATATTAAAGATGGCAAGGTTGCCATTAAGGGTTGGACTGAAAAGTCAAAGCTTGATGCCTTTGATTTTTGCGAAAGCTTGCAAGAGCTTGGTGTTAACACCCTTATAATCACCGATATTTCTCTTGACGGCGCTATGAAAGGCACCAACGTTCCTCTTTATAAAGAGTTGTCACAGAAGTTTAATATGCAGATTATTGCGTCGGGCGGTGTTTCATCCATGAATGACGTTTCCCGTTTGAGTCAGCTTGATATGTACGGCGCCATAATCGGCAAGGCATATTACACAGGCGCCATTGACCTTAAAGAAGCAATCGAGGTGGCAAAATGATAACAAAGCGTATTATTCCCTGCCTTGACGTGCGTGACGGCAGAGTGGTTAAAGGCATTAACTTCGAGGGATTAAAGGATGTTTCATCTCCTGTTGAGCTTGCCAAATTTTATAGCGACTGCGGTGCCGACGAGTTGGTTTTTTACGATATTACCGCATCATCCGACGGCAGAAAGCTGTTTACCGATATTTTGTGTGAAACGGCAAAAAGCGTATTTATTCCCCTGACTGTTGGCGGTGGCATCAACACCGTTGCCGATTTTGACAGGGTGCTTAAATGCGGTGCCGACAAGGTTAGCGTTAATTCGGGTGCTATCCGTAACCCCAATCTTATTTACGATGCCGCAAAGCTTTACGGCGACCAGTGTGTTGTGCTTTCGGTTGACGTTAAGCGCGTTGACGGCAAATTCTGTGTTTTTGCCAAAGGCGGCAGAGAAAACACAGGCATGGAGGCAATAGGTTGGATTAAGCGTTGCGTTGACTCAGGCGCAGGTGAAATTGTAGTCAACTCAATTGATACCGACGGCGTTAAAGGCGGATTTGACCTTGAAATGCTTGAGGCGGTGTGCAACGTAGTCAACGTGCCCGTTATTGCATCAGGCGGTGCAGGTAACATCGACCACTTTATTCAGTTATTTAAGGCTTTGCCAAAGGTTGATGCCGGCTTGGCGGCATCAATATTCCATTTTGGCGAGGTTAAAATAAGCAACCTTAAGCAAGAAATGAAAAAGCAGGGCATCCCTGCTCGCGTATAGAAAGGATTTTTGGTATGTTAGATATTTCTACACTTAAATTTGACGAAAAGGGTCTTATCCCTGCAATCGTGGTTGACTCTGTAACAAAGCAGGTGCTTACCCTTGCTTATATGAATGAGGAAAGCCTTAAAATTTCACTTGAAAAGGGGCTTACCTGTTTTTACAGCCGCTCCCGTCAGGAATTGTGGCTTAAGGGTGAAACAAGCGGCAATTATCAGCACATCGTTTCAATTACCGCCGACTGCGACAAGGACGCTTTGGTAGTAGTTGTTGAGCCTGACGGCCCTGCCTGTCATCTTGGCACAAAGTCTTGCTTTGAAAACAGATTGTGGGAGAGCGAAGAGCTTAAAGAGTTCTCTTTGCAGTCACTTATGAGCCTTATTGAAGGCAGAAAAACCGATAAAAAAGAAGGTTCATACACTACCTATCTGTTTGAAAAGGGACTTGATAAAATTCTCAAAAAAGTCGGTGAGGAATGCACCGAGGTTATCATTGCAGGCAAGGCAGAGGACAAAGCCGAAACCATTTATGAAATTGCCGACCTTACCTATCACGTTATGGTGCTTATGATTGAGGCAGGTATTTCTCTTGAGGATATTCACAACGAACTTAAATCCCGTCACGTTATCGACCACAAGGTAAAGCAGGAGAAAATGACAAAATGATTAAGTGGGATTATCACATCCACACCCGTTATTGCGACGGCAATAGCTCACCTATAGAAATGATTGAGTCGGCAATAAAAATAGGGCTTACCACTATCGGTTTTTCGGGGCACAGTTACACCGATTTTGACGGCAGTTTCTGTATGAGCCTTGAAAATACAGAGCTGTATTACGAAGAAATCTCTGCACTGAAAGAGAAGTACAAGGATAAAATCAGGATTTTGTGCGGTATTGAGCAGGACCTTTTCAGCAACCTGCCAACCGACAGATACGATTACGTTATCGGCTCCTCACATTATGCAGAAAAAGAGGGCATCTGTTATAGCGTTGACCACACCAAGCAGATACTTCTTGATGACGTAAAAGCACATTTTGACGGAGATATTTACGCTTACTGCGAGAGCTATTTTGACACAGTGTCAAAAATAATTGAAAGGACAAAACCCGATATAATCGGTCACTTTGACCTTGTTTCAAAGTTCAACGAGAAAGACTGCATCTTTGACAGCAAGCATCCTCGCTACCTTGCCGCTTGGCAAAATGCCGCCGATAAGCTTATTCCATTCGGCAAGCCCTTTGAGATAAATTTGGGGGCTATATCCCGTGGATACAGAAGCGCTCCATACCCAAGCGAAGATATGATAAAATATATTGCAAGCAGAGGTGGCAAATTTATAATGAGCAGTGACAGTCATTCCGCCGATAATATCTGTTTTGAGTTTGAAAAATGGTATAAATGGGCTACCGATTTAGGTGCCGAATTTGTTGATTTAACGGTATAAAATTTACGGCTTTTCGGACAATTCCGAAGAGCCGTTTGTTTTTTGTCAAAAAAATTGTATATTTTTTGTTAAATGTTACAAGTTTATGCATTATTATACGCATATTCGTTGCATATAATGTAAATTATTCAATATTTATGCAAATATTAGTTGACAAAAAGCGCTATTTATCTTATAATTATTGAATCAATGATTAAATTGGCAGTTTGTTTTTTAAAGTGAGGTTTTGACTATGGCAAAGGTGTTTATTGACGGCAGTGCAGGCACTACGGGACTGCGCATTGTCGAACGTCTTGAAGGCAGAAAGGATATCGAACTTATCCGATTGCCCGAAGAACTTAGAAAAGACGATAACGCCCGACGCCAAGCCTTAAACAACGCCGATATTGCCTTTTTATGTTTGCCTGATGCCGCCGCTATTCAGGCGGTAAGTATGGTAGATAATCCCAATACTGTTATTATTGACACTTCCACCGCTCACCGCACCGCAGAGGGATGGACCTACGGTTTTCCCGAGCTTTGCGGCAAAGACAAGGTGGCGTCCTCAAAGCGTATTGCCAACCCGGGTTGCCATGCAAGCGGTTTTGTGGCACTTGTTAAGCCTTTGGTTGACAAGGGTATAATCAGCAAGGATGCTCTGCTCACCTGCTTTTCTCTTACCGGATATTCAGGTGGCGGCAAGGGTATGATTGCCGACTACAACTCCCCTGACAGAGACAAGCTGCTTGACGGCCCCCGTCAGTACGGGCTGACTCAACAACACAAGCATCTTAAAGAGATTGGGGTGCTTTGCTCCCTTAATAATCTGCCTGCCTTTTGTCCCATTGTTGCCGATTTTTACAGCGGTATGGAGGTTACGGTGCCTATCTTCAAAAGTATGATTAAGGGCACTATTGATGACGTTAAGGCGGTTTACAAATCGGTTTATACAGGTGATATCGTTAAGTTTGTTGACAGTGCCGACGAGGGTGGATTTATGTCTGCCGCCGCAATGAGTGGCAACGACGGTATGCAAATTACAGTTTGCGGAAATGACGACCGCATTTTGCTTATCAGCAGATTTGATAATCTTGGCAAGGGTGCTTCGGGCTCTGCCATTCAGAATATGAACATCGTACTTGGCGCAGACGAAACTGCAGGGTTAGACCTTTAAGGAGGATATAGTATGATTAAAATGATAGATGGCGGCATTTGTGCCGCAAAGGGCTTTGTTGCCAACGGAATTCATTGCGGTATCCGTAAAAACCAAACAAAGCGCGATTTGGCTTTGATTGTCAGCGAAAAAAAGGCTAACGCCGCCGCAGTTTATACTACAAATCTGGTTACGGGCGCTCCCCTTTCCGTTACCAAAAAGCATATAGCAGACGGTACCGCTCAGGCAATCATCTGCAACAGCGGTAATGCCAACACCTGCAACGCTAACGGTATAGAAATTGCAGAAAAAATGAGTCTGCTTGTTGCAAATCAAATAAAGATTGCCCCAGAGGACGTTGTTGTTGCATCAACAGGCGTTATCGGTCAACCCCTTGACATCACTCCTATTGCAAACGGTCTGCCCGAATTGGCAAGCGGTTTGTCAGTTGAGGGTGCAGAGTTTGCCGCTCAGGCAATTCTTACCACCGATACTGTGGCAAAAGAGGTTGCAGTTGAATTTACCGTTGGCGGCAAAACCTGTCGTCTTGGCGGTATTGCCAAGGGTAGCGGTATGATTCATCCCAATATGGCAACTATGCTTGTGTTTTTGACTACCGATGCGGCTATCTCCCCTGCTATGCTGCAAAAGGCTTTGTCGGGTGATATTAAAGACACCTTTAATATGGTTAGCATTGACGGTGACACCTCTACAAACGATATGGTGGTTGTGCTTGCTAACGGAATGGCAGAAAATGATGAAATCACTGCCGAGGGTGACGATTTTAATGAGTTTATGAAAGCACTTAACACTGTTACCGTATCTCTCTGCCGTATGATTGCAGGTGACGGCGAGGGCGCTACAAAGCTGCTTGAGTGCAAGGTTAGTGGCGCCGACACCCTGGAAGCCGCAAAGACTGTTGCAAAGAGCGTTATCTGTTCAAGTCTGCTTAAAGCCGCTATGTTTGGTGCCGATGCCAACTGGGGCCGTGTACTGTGTGCTATCGGTTACAGTGGTGCAAAGGTGGATATTAACAAGGTTGGCGTTTTCTTCCGCTCTGCCAAAGGCACAATTGAGGTTTGCCGTGACGGTGCAGGGGTAGAATTCTCTGAAGAAATTGCTAAAGAAATATTGCTTGAAAATGAAATTGAAATTCTTGTTACCTTGGGTGACGGCAAATATGAAAGCTGTGCTTGGGGTTGCGACCTTACATACGATTACGTAAAAATCAACGGTGACTACCGCACCTAAAAAAGAGGAATGGATATGACTAAAGAGTTTTCTAATATGCAAAGAGCCGAGGTGCTTACTCAAGCCCTTCCCTATATCAAGCGTTACAACGGCAAAATCGTGGTTGTAAAATACGGTGGCAACGCTATGATTAACGAGCAGCTTAAACAACAGGTTATGGAAGATATCGTTCTTTTGTGGCTTATCGGCGTTAAGGTTGTGCTTGTTCATGGCGGTGGCCCCGAAATTAGTGATATTATGGGTAAATTGGGTAAGGAGCCCGTTTTCATTGACGGACTTCGCGTTACTGATAAAGAGACGGTTGATATTGTGCAAATGGTGCTTGCCGGCAAGGTTAACAAAACCCTTGTTAACCTGCTTGAAATGAAGGGTGGCAAGGCTATGGGTATTTCAGGTATGGATGGCAGACTGATTGAAGCCGAAATGAAAGACGAGCGTCTTGGCTACGTTGGTAAAATCAAAAAAATCCACGCTACCCCCGTTATTGACCTGCTTGAAAAGGGTTACATCCCCGTTATCTCTACCGTTGGTTGTGATAAAGAGGGCAACGCCTACAACATTAACGGTGATACTGCCGCCGCATACATTGCAGGTGCTATCAATGCCGAGCGTCTTATTATGATGACCGATATTGCAGGCGTCCTTCGTGATAAGGATGACCCTTCTACGCTTATTGCGGACATTACTCTGTCTGAAGCTGAAAAGCTGAAGGAAGAGGGTGTCATTTCAGGCGGTATGATTCCTAAGGTGGACTGCTGTATTGAGGCAATTCACGAGGGTGTTAAAAACGTTGTTATTATGGATGGCCGTGTGCCCCACTCCATTCTTATGGAAATTCTTACTGATGAGGGTGCAGGTACTATGGTTATGGGTGATAGAAAATGAGTCAAGTTATAAATGACGATAGGTTATATATCGCAGGCACTTACAACCGCTTCCCTGTTGAGATTGAAAAGGGCGAGGGTTCGGTTGTGTATTCCCCCGATGGCAAGCGTTATATTGATATGGGCACAGGCATCGGTGTTACCGCTTTTGGCATTGCCGATAAAGAGTGGCAAAAAGCCGTTACCGCTCAGTTAGGTCTTGTGCAGCACACGTCTAACCTTTATTACACCAAGCCTTGTGTAGATTTGGCAAGACTGCTGTGCGAAAAATCAGGTATGAAAAAGATTTTCTTTGCCAACTCGGGTGCAGAGGCTAACGAGGGTGCTATTAAAGCCGCTCGCAAGTATGCCGCCGAGAAAAAGGGCGAGGATTACTACACAATAGTTACCCTTGTTAACAGTTTTCACGGCAGAACGGTTACTACCCTTGCCGCCACAGGTCAGGAGCATTATCATCAGTTGTTTAAGCCTTTGACCGACGGTTTTGTGCATACCCCTGCCAATGATATTTCTTCCCTTGAAAGCACTGTTAAGGCAAACAAGGTTGCCGCAATTATGATTGAGTGCATTCAGGGTGAGGGCGGCGTGCTTGCTCTTGACGAGGATTTTGTTAAGGCAGTTGCAGATATCTGCGGCAAAGAGGATATTTTGCTCATCGTTGACGAGGTGCAGACGGGTAACGGCAGAACAGGTAAAATGTACGCCTATATGAACTACGGCATCACCCCCGACATCGTGACCACTGCAAAGGGACTTGGCGGTGGCTTGCCTATCGGCGCCGTTATGCTTGGTGAAAAGGTGCAAAACGTTTACGGATTCGGCGACCACGGTTCTACCTTTGGCGGAAACCCCGTTTGCTGTGCAGGTGCCGTTAGTATTATAAGCCGCATTGATGACAAGCTGCTTGATGAGGTCAATCAAAAGAGCAAATACATATTTGACCGCCTTAACTCTGCAAAGGGTGCCCAGTCGGTTAGCGGTATGGGTCTTATGATTGGCATTAAAACCACAAAGCCTGCAGGCGACGTTGTTAAAAAATGCATGGAAAAGGGTGTGCTTTGCCTTACTGCAAAGGATAAGGTAAGACTTCTGCCTGCGCTTAATATTCCGCAAAATATACTTGAAGAAGCTATCAACGTAATTATTTCGGTATGTGAGGAATAATTTTCCCATTGCCGTTAATAATAAAATAGAATTTATAAGGAGGATTTTACTATGCCCCAGTTAAAAGGTTCAAGAACAGAGGCTAATTTGATGGCCGCTTTTGCAGGCGAGTCACAGGCCTACACCAAGTACAACTATTATGCATCAAAAGCAAAAAAGGACGGCTACGTTCAAATCGGTGATTTATTTGCCGAGACTGCCGCTCAAGAAAAGGAGCACGCTAAAATTTGGTTTAAGCTGCTTCACGACGGTATGCCCGACACCCTTGTAAATTTGCAGGATGCCGCAAGCGGAGAGAACTATGAATGGACCGATATGTACGCCGGTTTCGCTGAAGAAGCTCGCAAAGAGGGATTTGATGAAATTGCCGCTTTGTTTGAGCGCGTTGCCGCCGTTGAAAAGACTCATGAGGAGCGCTACAGAAAGCTTATCGAAAACGTAGAGGGCGGTTTGGTCTTCTCTCGCGATGAGGACGTTATCTGGCAGTGCTACAACTGCGGTCACATCGTAATCGGTAAAAAGGCTCCCGAGGTTTGTCCTCTTTGTGTTCATCCTCAAAGTTACTTCCGCATTAAAGCACAAAATTATTAAAATTAAGGCTTCCTGATTAAAGGAAGCCTTTTTCATTGACTATTTTGCTTTTTTATGCTACATTGAGGTTGTAAAATCCTTGTGAAAGGTTGGAGTTGTATGAAAAGGTTTTTCTCTGTGCTTGTAGTTGTTGCTCTCTTTCTCACCCTGTTTTGCGGATGCGACACGAACACAACTGCCGTAACAATTGACCTTGCAAAAGAGCCTGTCCAAGAAAAAGATATTGAACTGACAAACGGAAGATTGCAGATTGATTTTGTCTTTTCCGAGGCAGGATATATCAAACTGCTTGCATACGACAACACGGAGTATGAGGTTTGGCCTGACGGCGTTAACAAGGCTAAGCTGGAGTTTGTTGATAAAAACGGCAAGGTTTTACATAAATTCGATGATATTTCGGGTGGTTACGCCGATAAAATCCGCTTTGAAAAAGGCACTGTTACCGCTAAAATTACCTTTGACAAAAAGTTTAAGGATATGAACAAGGCATCTGTTTCATGGGGATTTGCACCCGATACCGACGAGGCACAGGTGGTTGAGGTTGGCGGTTGGAATACTACTGCCGCAAAAGTCAACGGCAAAAATGCAAAATTCACCTTTACCGCCAAAGAAGACATGCTTTATCAAATCAACTGCGGTGAGCTTTGCACCTTTGAGAGTGACTGCACCTTTAAAATTGAGGATAGCAAAGGCAATATTATTGCAGACAAGGTTTCTATTCACGAAACAGAATGGTATTATCGCAAGTTTTTCTTAACCAAGGGTGAGTATATCATAACTGCCAGTGGAATTAGCGGTGTGGCGCGGTGTAGTGTTATACCAACAGATGATAATTCTAATGAAGCCTTGACCGAAATTCCAAGCAGTTTTGTTGTTCCAAAGTTCCCACCTATCCTCTTTGGTGTTGTGTCGGGTGAGCATAAAATAACAGGCACATTCACTGCCGACGGCAGTGTTAACCGCTTGTGCGTTGGTGCCGAGGGGCCCAGCTCATTTTATGATTCCCAGCAAACCTTTGACATTGTAATCAAAAACGCAAATGGCGAGGTTGTGCTTGAAGAGGAGGATTGCGAGCCATCTTGGTTTGATATTTCAGAATATAAGGGGGATTACACATTTACCCTTACCACCCACGGCAATGGCGTTTATGGATTTCAGTTGTGGAATTATAGCGAGGAATAAAATTTTTACGCCTATTTGTATTTTGTAGGGGATGGCGCTTGCCGACATCCCGTTAATACGGGTCGTCAAAAATTGCCGACCCCTACAAATCTCACCTCCCTTTAGGCAAGGGAGGCATAGAAAAAATCCCGATTCAGTTGAATCGGGATTTTTGTGTTATTACAGATTATAATACTTATCAAACTCGGCGGGGTGAGGCACTGCAGCAAGCTGACGGCACTCATCACGCTTGGTCTTAATGAAGTTTTTGATAAGCTCTTCGGGGAATACTCCGCCTTCCATCAAGAAGCCGTAGTCTGCTTCAAGAGCATCCAAAGCACCTTCCAAAGAGGTGGGCAAGCCCTGAAGCTTTGCCTTTTCTTCCTCAGGCAGATTGTAAAGGTTAACGTCGAAGGGGCCCCATCCGTTTGCGTGGGGGTCAATCTTATTCTTAACACCGTCAAGACCTGCCATAAGAAGTGCGGCATAGCAGAAATAGGGGTTGCAGGTTGCATCGGGGTTGCGAATTTCAAAGCGGCGCTCCTCAGGCTGCTTTGCGTATGCAGGGATGCGGATAACTGCACTGCGGTTAGAAGTAGCGTAACCAACGGTTACGGGAGCCTCAAAACCTGGAACAAGGCGCTTGAAGGAGTTGGTGCTGGGGTTGTTAATAGCGCAAAGAGCACCGATGTGCTTAAGCAGACCTCCGATAAAGTAATGAGCAGTTTCGCTGAGGTGAGCGTAGCCTGCATCGTCAGAGAATAC